>NZ_DASQZC010000070.1:0-3187 GCF_035638895.1 Nostoc sp.
TGAGAATGATATAGCCCTGATATTAATCATGATTTGCATATAACTCAGCAGTTACGACACTTATCCAAATTTTATTCATTTTGAATTTTGAATTTATATCCTCTCCCTTACTAAAGAAGCTGTATTACTGATTCCACTGAAGAGTGCAAAACCGCCAGCAGCAGCCACAAGTAACGATAAAATTGGTGCTAAAACTCCCAGAAAGATTATGAACCACATTAAATCTGGATCAGCAGTAGGATTTTGACCTGGCCCGTTTACAATAACTGCGGCAGTCACAATAGCAATAATATTGAATGAAATCTTGGCAATTCCAATAGATAAAAATCCTGTCAGCCATGCAAAAATTGGTTTACCAGCTACAGGCAATAAAGAGCCACCTACAGCTATTGGCCCTAAAAGGGCTATTAGCAACATAGTAGCTTCTATCAGATTTTGAAAGGCATATTGCAAGGAAACTAAAAAGTTTTTGATACTTGTTTGGACTGTAGAACCTAACAAAGAATTAAATGAGGTTTCTGATACAAGGCTAGTGCCATATCTAATATTATCTATCTTAGTTTGTAGCCTATTTATCCAAACTCTCCTTCCGTATGTATTTCTATATTTCTGCAAGAGAATATTAATTCTCTCCGAAGCTTGAACAAAGCATTTACTTTGTTGTTCACCAGTTAACGATTGGCAAGGACGCAGAAAAGAACCAGTTACTTCTTCAGCAACACTCATATTAAGTGCTTGTTGGAACATTTGACCCGCATCTGCTGATACCACTACTTGCTGATTCACAGTGTTTAAAAAATCCCGTAATCCCAGTGTCAGATTAGAAAGGATACTTCCCTTACCTGAATTACTTAAGAGAATCACCACCACAAAAGGCCAGATTAAGGCTGATATTGGACGACTATATTCGTAGGATATTAAGTCTCTGAGGAATTGTATCATAAAAAATAACAGGGTTCCTACCGCAAAAAAAATACCCAGATTTGTCAGCGCTCCATACAAGTTATTACTGGTGGTGTTTTGTAATAAATTCAGCCATTGACTATTCCAACCTTCGGCAATACTTAGAGAAGTTCTGGCACCATTATTGAGAACGTCATCAATGCCTAGTTGGTTGCCTAGTTGGGCAAAAATTAGTTGAATAGCAAGTTGCATTTTGAGTTTATGGGCTGTTTTTTTATTTCGTAGGGTGCGTTAGGAATGTTACGCACCATTCCGGATCTTTCGATGCGTTACGCTGTCGCTAACGCACTCTACCAAACTGTTTTTTAGACTTACTGTTGGTTTATTTCGGTTTCTCCTTTAAAAAGGCTTGTCATTACCAACATTTTTTTGTAACAGTCAAAGTGTAACACTTACTCACATCCCGCCCAGAACTTAAGTTCTGGGCTAATAGCTCAAGTCCACTTAAGTGGACTGAAATTTTCGTTTTCACAAGGTCTACTAGCCATCTACATCGTTGAAAATATTGTATTTAGTCCTCTTGAGAGGACTTTAGCTATTAGCTTAGGAATAAATTCCTAAGCGGGATAGCAACGAAGCGAGTGATTGAAAAGATGTGGGTAATGACAAGCCTTGAAAAGCTTCTTCTTAGAGTTTCTTTCTCCCCATTTTAAGGGGGTTAGAGGGGATTAATAAATGCCTAAAATCACAGCCAACCACTTTTCAAACAAGCTCTTAAGGATTTTAAAAAATATATGGAAAGGAAAATTAAAGTTTTTTTATCCTAAAATTCTACTTACCAACTTTTTGTCTGCCAAACAAATCTAGTTGAGAAGTAGCTCGTAAAAGCCTCGCCGCTTCTGTAGATGTATCTACTCTCCGAGCGCGATTTGCCTCTTCTGCCTGCTGAGAAATATTTGCTAAATTTAAATTAGAATATTGTAAAGACTGATTCGTTTGTATTGTTTGAGCAAATGTTTCACCTAGAAATTGTGATTGTGCCTCTTGAATTCTGATAGTTTGTAATTGAGTAAAACCTATTAATTGTGCTAAAAGCGTAATAGCCCTGATAGTTTCATTAGTTCCAGCAGGTGGATTACCAGGAACAGAAATACTCCCTAAATTCCCAATATATGTATCTTTTGCCGACTCTGTCTGTCCGGCAGAACTAGCAATTTGTTCTAGTGTATTTTCAGTATTTTCTAACTTTTCTTGTGTCCGCTTTTGTCCATCTTTACCAAGAATAGCTTCCGATGATCCACGAGTAATAAAACGATTGAGTTCATTACTAACTCCATTTGCCCGTACTGCTGCATTATTTTCAAAGCGGCTTGCTTTAGATTCTGAACGATAAGATTGTTCGATAATTTTCTTACGAACCTCTTGTCCGGCAAAGACGGGGTTAGGTATCTTCAATTCTGTATCTCCCTTGGCACTATCAAGAGCAATTCGACTTTGTGCTTCTACAGGGTTTAAGTTCTCGCTCAGATTCTTTTGAAAGTATTTTTCCATATCTCCGTAATATGATTTAAAATCAGTCCAAACCTGGCCTAATTCCGTCTGAACTTGTGCCATTGCTGGTAGAATTGCCAGAGATAGCAACGTCAGAGTAAAAATGGTAGTTTTTTGCATATATTTGTGCCTGAAAAAGGTAATTTAGCTTTTTAACTATGATTTATAGCAAGGCAGGGAGTAGGGAATAGGGAATCGGCTTTTTCGAGTTATACGGAGTTTTTTCAAAAATCAAATAGGAGTTCTATATAACTTTTTGAATCACTGTTAACTGCTTACATAACCCGATTAACTACTACGCAGATTAGCGACTAATTGACGTGCAAATGCAGAAATTGCTTCATATTTATCACTATGAAGTTGCATCATTTTACTACGTGCCGTTTGTTCAGCAGGGTTATTAGCAACTGCTGCCAATTGTTCGTAACCTGGATAATAACGACAGAATGTATAAATACCGTTATCATCTAACAGCCATTGGCTATAAACGCTTTCTTTCCGGGGAAAAAAGCTTTCTGAGGCATTACGAGCAATAATGTTGCGGGGATATTTTAAGATATCTGCAAAACTATCCACTGCAACCGGCTGAATGCGTCCAATCAATCGTGTTGTCAAGTTTTGCAAAATCTTAGATGCAGCTTTAGATTTGGCAATTGTATCAGGATCTTGTCCTGATAAAATGACTCTGATACCGGCTTTAGCGCCGTTTGCACAAACTCTGCCAACTAAGTCA
>NZ_DASQZC010000071.1:0-27587 GCF_035638895.1 Nostoc sp.
CTTGGGTGTTGATAGGGATGGGGGCAATGCTGTACGGTTAAGGCAAAAGACGCGATGAATCGCCGTCTCTACAAAGACTTCTTTCCCAATTCCCCTTGACTTTTGACTCTTGACTCTTGACTATTAACTATTGACTATCTATATTCTGATTTTCTGTGATGAAATATTTTTATCGTCTTTTAATAAGCCTATCTGGGTGCTTAATATTTTTACTGGTGCATAGTGGCCTTGGTTTATTGCCTAGTTTGGCAGCCGAAAAAGTTACTGTCAGATACGGATTGTTTGAGCAATCGATTCCGGTGGCAGATATACGCAACTATGGCGAGACGCAAAAAGCTTCTAGCGATTTGCAATCTTTCTTAGATTATCTCAGCGCCAAAGAGAAACAAAAGTTTCAAGATGCTCTGCAAGTGAAAATGTCTCTGGATATTGTGGCTTTAGATAAACTGCTAAATACAGGAATGGGCAAGCAAATTTTATCTTTTGCTTCTAGTGCGATCGCTCGTCGCGATCAAGCCAGTATACAGGCTCTACGATCTGCGATGATCATAGGAGCAAGATCACCAGAAGGTTTAGGAATAACTACCTTTCTAGAAGCCTATCCCAGCAATCAACTAGTTGTTGATGTGTCAAAAATTTCTAAACTAGTTGGTATGGCAAATTCATCTTCTAGTGCTGCTGATGCACCTCCAAAGGATAATGTAACTTCTTCACCTTTAGGGAAAATTGCTCTGCAATATCAAACACTCGCCGCCCAAAATAAACAGCTCTCAGGTTGCTTATTTGGTGATTCTGTTTCGGCTGGACTTGGTAATACACTTGGGAGGGGTACTTTTAATTTTGGGTTAAATGGGCTGAGTACAATTTCATTACTGGAACAACTGAAAAGTTTAATTCCTACCAAGGTGAAATGTGAAAAATCTATTATTGCTATAGGTAGAAATGATGCTTGGTATGGAACTAGTGATGAGTTGTTTAGCAAAAATCTGCAAGAGGCGATCGCACTAGTCCGCACAATGGGAAATAAAGAGATTTTTCTGATTCCAGCCTTTTATTCAACAGTTGCAGCAAGCTCAGATCCAACTATATCAGCCCCAAATTCTAGAGTTGAACAAATTAATACTTTGATTAATAAAGTTGGTGAAATAGAAAAAGTGCCAGTTGCAGTAGCAGAAGTAGCACCATTGTATGAGAATAATGTTTTTAAAAAGAACTTATCTAGCGATGGTGATCATCTGAACGCAGAGGGTCTAAAAATTTACCGCCAAGCATTATTACAAATTCTGGAAAAGTAATATGATATTTATCTAATTGCATATAGTAAAAGCACCCCGCCCTCAATTCCCTAAGAACAAGCTCTTCGCTTGCTCTGATATAGCCCATTTAATTAGGAAAAGCTACATAACATAATTCGTAGTTCGTAACTCAAAATTACGAATTACTAATTATTACTGTTAGGATTTCCAATTCAAAAACCGCGCATAAATATAAGCTATGCCTTCATCAATAATTGTCCGTACACCTTGGCTATAATCCCACCATTTGTTTGGATCATAATCTTGTGTTTTCGCAGCGATCGCACCGACTTTGATGTTAGGGCTAAGTAGTTTTTTGAACAGCAACCAACTCCTACGGGTGTGAACATCCAAAGAAAAAACATTAATTGATTGTAGATTTAAATTTGAATCGGATAGCCAGCGATTAAATTCGGCAGCAGATGCATAACTACGATCCTTGATTACCACAGGTGTCGGTACGGCTACCACCTTCTCTGATTCTAAACCGAGTTTTTTGAAAGTGGCGGCTGACACTTCTGCAAAGTTCTTATATTCACTAAGATAATTTCCTTTTTCTATTGAGCCTCCCGTGGTAATTACTAGACTATAAGAACCGCTTTTAAATTCAGTCAAAGCTTGTTGTATGGCATAATCTGGTAGCCATCCTTCAACAACTAATACTTCTGCTGATTTGATCGGGGAAGTCACGGCGAGAAATGAGTGTACATGAGTAATAGTGAAAAATATTAAATAAGCAATCGAAGCGATTGCAATCGCCCACCCCTGAGCCGTAAGTGTCCACATTTCTTGGCGTTTTATTAGTTTAATTTTTGGAAATTTTCGACACCGACGATTTTTTGTCTGCATTAAACCTTAGCTAAACGTTGTTCTTTCAAATAAGTAAACACAGACTTATCTCCGATATCAGGAGGAATTGCTTGCAATGTCTTTCGCAGAGCAAATACCAAAAATAACGTTGCCCAAATTCCTAATAAAACACTTTCCCCCTGAGTTGGTAAAATTCCCACCAAATGTCCTAACAATAGTAGCGGTACTATTAGGGTTAATACTTTGGTTTCCAGGCGATTGAAGCAAAAAGCCTCTTTAAAGTAAATACCTGTCAAAGCAACGAAGATAAAACCAACTCCAAATAAGGTAAGAGGGTGATTGTAAACAGTGAGAGCCAAAGGTTCACTACTAGAGATTGCCAGAATCACTGATGCTATACTACCGATCGCCCAAAAAATTTGCAATATTCGGTGCAGTGATGCCATATAAATATGAATGGTAAATAAACTTACACCAAGAGCGACACTAAAACAAGTATATAGAGGTGTAAGTGCGGTAAAAATAGCCGGGTTATTATTGAGTAAAACCAAAGCACTGCCTATGGCAAAGCTTAGTGCTGCTACCATTAACCCAGCACGGTAGATAATTACGCCTGTGCGATCGCTCTGAGTAATTGTAAATTCCCCAAACTGACCTTGATAAACTTCTGGTGGAGGTAGTGTTTGCGTAGTCATAGTTAAAAATATAGTTATGATTTACTAATAGAGTACAACAGTAAATTGCTGAAAAATTACTTTTATTATTATGGGCAATCAGACTAACTAAGTGTCACAATCCCTAAAGTATTAAGCCATTTTTGTAGTATTGGTTGACTTGACAGACGCACTAGCTGACGAATTATTTCTACCATTTGACCGGATTTACTTCGAGAGCGAAAGACATAGCAACAGTAAAGCACGGCGTAAATCCAGGTACCATCTCAATTAACCAGACTAACAAGAGGATTTTGCCCCTTGTTAAAGGTAGGCAAACTTTCGCCATATTATACTAATAATTAGCAATGGTTTGGATAGTATCTAGTTTAGCTGAAGACTTGATTCTAACATTAGACTTTAGCTGTAAACAGTAGATATTGACAAATTTAAAATTTAGTGCATATAAAAGTTTGGCAATCAGATAACCCCATAATTAGTTGATATAGGAAGATGAGGTGAGCGATGGCGCTGTTTCTCCCACCGTAGGTGATCGTTCTAAAACCAAATCAAACCCCTGAGTTTGCAGATATTGCTGCGCTAGAGTAGTTTTCCCTAAGCCTCTCTCACCTTGGATAACAATAACTTTCGATCCTTGATTTACCAAAGTATTCAGGTGAGCGATCGCTTCTGTTCGTCCAATAAAATTGCTATCCTCTAATTTTGGGGTAGGATGTGGCGATCGCGAGTAATCAATCAGGCTGGATATCGCAGTAGTTTTTCTCAAAACTCGCTCCACAGTAGCACGACAATTACTTTTAGTAATCTTTTCTCGCAATACTTTAGAATGCAGCTTCCATAACTGAGAACCAGCATCCTTGGCGTGTCCTTCCGTACAACCGTAAGAATGAGCGATATCCAAGTATTTTCTACCCAACCAAACTTGCACAAGAATCACTTTTTGCAAATCGCTTAACCGTTCCCCAGTCTGCGGGGGAATTATGGCATCTACCCATGCTACTGCTGCTTCAGCGTCCATTGTGTAACGACAAGGGTAGTTCAGATTTTAAGGACAACTATAAATCACTCTACAGTTATGCTGTTGGAGTTTTCGGATAAGATTCTGTAAATCCGACTTTTTATCCCGACTTTTCAGAATAAAGCTTTCTCATCTAATAAAATAAAGGTCATTAGGTCATCTCAGCACCATCATTACTTATGGTGAAATCAGACCCCCGTCAATTGCCTAGCAGTGCTGAACTTCCTTGTTCAGACGATACCCCTGTGGATAACGAAGACCAGAACTTTATTCCTAACCTGCTTCTCTTTTTGCTGCAATATATTTGGGCAAACCGTAATGACTGGTTTTTCAGTGTGGATATGGGCGTTTACCATACCACAGGTGTTAGTCCACTTGTGCCGATTGTACCCGACGGATTTTTGAGCTTAGGTGTAGAACGCCGAAAGGCAGATAAATCTCGTAAAAGCTATGTTGTCTGGGAAGAAAACAACATTGTGCCTATCCTGGCTTTAGAAATTGTTTCCTTAACTCCGGGTGGAGAATACGACAAAAAATTAGACACTTATGCCAAGTTAGGGGTGCTGTACTACATTATTTACAATCCAGAGTATTGGCAACGCGATCGTCACCAACCTTTTGAAGTTTATCGCTTAGTAGATGGTAGCTATCAATTGCAAATTGGTGAACCCTTTTGGATGCCAGAAATTGGTTTGGGAATTGGTAGAGGGCAATACATATCTGGTAATATCCAGCGTCAGGTTTTGTATTGGTATGACCAACAAGGAAATCGCTATCTGACACCAGAAGAAGCTGAACAGCAAACTCGCCAGCAGCTTGAATTAGCACAAAAACAACTTGAGCGTTATCGTCAACAATTTGGGGAGCTTTAAAACTTCCTTATACTCTGCTATAATCTCTGCCGATACAACCCACTCAAAAGCAGAATTAGCAATCAAAAATAAAATTACTGCCTCTGGATTTTTATCAGCTATACCAGCCGCATTCGTTTCCTCATAGATAGATATATTGCAGTCGAAAAACTACATGAACGTCTGCAAGATTTACCGATACAGTTTACCAATCCCCAACCGCGTCCCTGGAAACTCATCGACTGGCAAACAATTAACCGCAATCAAATTATCGGCTTAGACGCAGAGGTATTTTTATCTATATTGATAGGTGCGATGGATACAGAAGCTCCCATTCGCGGCTATACCCAAACAAGTCGGCAGTATTTAGAAAAATTGCATCCTCATCAAACCAGATTTTTGCCATGAGCGATAAAGTAAAAGCACCCACATTACCACGATGGTATATGAGCGCTAATAAATGAACATTATTGAGGATAATCTATCTGCTATGACAGACCGAAGTAACTATAAGAATAGCAGGCGGTGGGTAAATAAACTGCAAGGGTAGTTACAAATGTTTTGTTAAAAATATTACTTACTGTAAGGTATTGTTTATTTTGCTAAAATGTGATATGCAAGACTATTGTGAGGTCTACAGTAGGCTACAAGCGCAAGAGAAATTATTTCCATTGTTTTCTTACTGATTTTACCTGCACCTAAATAGATCAGCGATCGCAGGCTCTTAATTTTTTTGAGTAAATTATTCTTTGTTAGGTATTGAGCCGCAGATATCCGCGACTCAATATCTATATTCGTTATCACAAAATCAGACTAATATAATTAGTATTTTGCCAATAGTAATTATAAGAACTCCCAATATCCTTTGTTGTTAATTATTTCCAAAAATAGTATTTACTATAATTTAATACTTGCGATATAAGCTGATGTTCTGGTAAGTCAATTCAGAAAAAAATCCTGATATCGAAAATTTAAAGTTAATAAGATTTTTTTATAAATCCCCTTTAAATTTACTTATCAATGCATTTTAAAATCGCAATTAATTTTTTCACTATTTTATAGGTGTTGGGAGTTATCATGGCAAAGTATCTACTAGCTTCTGCTAGTGGGATGGGATTTTTATGTTTAATTGCCGGTTTATCACCTGTGCAAGCCCTTCCTAATTTAGAAATTGCAGATAAAAACGTAGCTGTTAATCAAGATGATGGCAGCTATCAAAAAAATGATTCTCATCAAAGCAATTCAGCAAATAATATCTCCAGTAAATTGCTGATAGCTAATGAAACTCAAAAAAATTTACCCTCAGTTAATCAACAGCAAAAAAATCAAGATTTAGAAGTAGATTCTGCCATTAATTTTTGGCAGCCAATCATACCACAATCTGCAAGTTCATCTCCATCCTCATACAAACTTGCACAAGTAACATCCGTATCTCAATTGTCTGATGTACAGCCGACCGATTGGGCTTTTCAGGCACTCCAATCTTTAGTCGAGCGCTATGGTTGTATTGCAGGTTATCCCAATCAAACCTATCGCGGTAATCGGGCGATGACTCGCTATGAATTTGCTGCTGGCTTAAATGCTTGTTTAGACCGAATAAATGAACTGATTGCGACTGCAACTGGTGATTTGGTCAAGAAGGAAGATTTAGCCACATTGCAGAAACTACAAGAACAATTTGCGGCAGAATTGGCAACATTGCGGGGTCGAGTAGATGCTGTAGAAGCTCGCACAGCAGAACTAGAAGCAAATCAGTTTTCTACTACGACCAAACTCAATGGAGAGGTAATTATTGCTGGTATTGGTGCTAGCGGTGGCGCTCCTAATAACAGCGACTCCAACATCATCCTAGTCAATAGAGTGCGGTTAAATCTCACCACTAGCTTTACTGGTAAAGATTCATTAATTACTGGATTGCAAGCCTACAACTTTTTGGGTGGGGCTAATGGACAGGGTAGCCTGCAAGAAAGTTTAGGATTAGCTGCGCCGCTTTTAAGCGCAAGTAGCGCCCGTACCAGTTTTGAACCGCAATTTCCGGGGTTAAATGTCAATACTTTGTCGAGTGTTGGCGCAAACAGTGTTCAGCTTTACAAATTGCTGTATATCTTTCCCGTCGCTAATAAATTAACCTTGTTTGCGGGAACTGCGGCGGAAACATCAGATGCTTTCCCAGCAATTACGCCTTTTTATGGTGAAGGACAAGAGTCAATTTCTCGTTTTGCTGGCTTGAATCCTGTGGTACGGATTTCTGGTGGGACTTCGGGTACTGGTTTAGCATCGGCGGCGGGATTCATTTTTAATATTTCGCCAAATTTGGATTTAAGAGCTTTATATGGCAATCCAAATGCCAATTTAACCCAAAAATCTGCCACTGAGGCAGTACCAGGAGTTTCTACTACACCTTTGGGAGCAGGTTTATTTAGTGGTAGTAGTGTTATTGCCACACAGTTAACCTTCAAGCCAAGTCCCGCTTTTGATATTGGCTTAAACTATGCCCACAGTTATCACGAAATCAATATTTTGGGTACAGGATTAGTTAGTAGTGATATCGGTGCTTTAGCAGGGGTTGCAGCAGGGACACCGGTCACACTCAACTCTGTTGGAGGTACGGTAACATGGCGATTGTCTCCCAACATAGCCTTATCTGGCTACGGTGCAGCACTATTTGTTGATGCTGCTTCAAATAGCGTGAATGCTTCCACCACCTTTACAAGTTGGATGGCGGGAGTTCACTTCAGAGATTTATTCAAGTCAGGGAACACCGCCGGGATTCTTTTTGGTCAGCCGCTTTTCCGTACTGATACTGGTGGTTCTGCTCAACTTACCCCCACAGGCGAGAATCGGGCGACTCCTTACCATTTAGAAGCCTATTACCGCCTTCAAGTTAGCGATAATATCAGCATTACCCCTGGTGCGTTTGTTCTCTTTAACCCAGAAGGTAACAGCAACAATGACACTACGACTGTAGGTGTACTTCGGACTACTTTTACGTTTTAAGAGATTGCGAGTCAGCTCAAATTCCCCCAACAAATTGGGGGATTTAGAGATTGGTTAACAAAGTTCATAGTGCCATCTATCAGTTCGGATATTTTATCAACTATTTGATTAGCATCTTGAAATAACTTATTTTCCAAATATTCGATTCTTTCCAAACTCTGCTCAATGCTGTTTTGAGACAAGCTGATCGCCTGCATTACAGCTATTGACATTTGATTAATTCTGTTTTCTAGATAAAAATTACTTTTGCTAACAGTCTCTGTAAGGGCTTTTTCACGAATTTTATCTATTTTCTCAAGGTGATGTTTAACTTTTTCATCTGGTGCAAAACTGGTACGATACTTACCTTGGCATACGCCTACGCTACACTAAAAATAAATTGTGTACGTTTAGCTCATCATAGACATCGCCCTACACATAATCTAATTAAGCTAAAAAACATCTAATTTGCATAATCGAATTAAATATAACTCTTGTGGGGTGGGCATCTTGCCCGCCCAGTATATGCAATTTAAATGTGCAACAGCTTATTTATTTTGCTTGATTGACTAGTTTGATTTGAAATTTGGTGCTTTTGTATAACCCGCTCAATTTGGCAAGTCACCGCATCTATTCTATGTTTAACTTTATCAAAATCAATATTCACCCAAATATAAGCTTTATCAGATTTTTGCTGCTTGGAGTTCATATATTGCTTTACTTGTCAAGATATTTTGTTATATCTACACAATATAGCTATCTCAATTTCTAAACTACTTTCTCTAGACGTATAAGTAGATATGCTTAATATTTACTTAAGATTTTACACGCTGATTCGTAGGGCTACAAGCTGTGCTAACCTACTAAAAAAGACGCGATATCCGCGCCTCTGGCAGCTAAAATCCAAATTTTAAGTATTAGCTTAAACCTTTGTTTGTAGATATTGCACTAACTGCGGTGCTTGCATCACTCCCTCTATCCGATCCACAGGCTGGCCCTGCTTAAATAGTACTAAAGTTGGTAGAGCAGCAATTTTATACTGACTAGCCAAATCTGTGTATTTCTCTGTGTCGATTTTAACAATTCGCAGGCGATCCTTAAGTTGGGCATTGACTTGCTCTAAAATTGGCACCATCATCTGGCATGGGCCACACCAGTCAGCGTAAAAATCTACTAATACAGGTACATCAGAAGCAGACAGCATCTCTTCAAAGCTGTTAAATTGCTTTTTATTTGCCATGTGATACACACCGATTTTCAATTGTTTGTTTCAATAGTAATTCTTAGAAAATAAAAGCGGTATAGGTTTATGGGTTTTTGCTGAGAAAGGATTATATTAGTCAATATAGAATGATTTGCCAGCAAAAAATATTAAATAATTATAATAAAATTCGTATATTATTCTTGTTTGTGTATATGGATTAAAATAGATATTTAATTATCTAGACAATATTCAGATGTTCCCTAAATCACCATAAGATAATTAGCGCGGTATTTCTAAGATTGAGGAACATTAAATGACACTATTACAAGATAAAGTCGCAATAGTCACAGGTGCTTCACGAGGGATTGGTCGAGCGATCGCAATTGAATTAGCTACACAGGGAGCGATCGCAGTTGTCAATTATGCCAGTTCCAGTGCAGCAGCTGAAGCCGTTGTTACAGAAATTACAAGTGCGGGAGGTCAAGCGATCGCTATCCAAGCAGACGTTTCTAAAGGCGATCAAGTAGACACACTAGTTAACACGGTGATGGAAAAGTTCAGTCGTGTGGATATTTTAGTCAACAACGCAGGTATTACCCGCGACACCCTGCTTTTGCGTTTGAAGCCAGAAGATTGGCAAGCTGTGATAGACCTTAATCTAACTGGTGTTTTCTTATGTACACGGGCTGTCAGTAAAATCATGCTTAAGCAGCGATCGGGGCGAATTATCAACATTACTTCCGTTGCTGGGCAAATGGGCAACCCAGGTCAGTCAAACTATAGCGCTGCCAAAGCAGGTGTAATCGGCTTCACCAAAAGCGTTGCCAAAGAACTAGCTACTCGTGGGATCACTGTTAACGCCGTCGCCCCTGGATTCATCACCACCGATATGACCAGCGACCTCAACAACCCCGAAGATATTCTCAAATACATCCCACTCGGCCGCTTCGGTCAACCCGAAGAAGTCGCTGGGATGGTGCGCTTCCTCGCCGCCGATCCCGCCGCCAACTACATCACCGGACAAGTCTTTAACGTCGATGGCGGTATGGTGATGGCCTAAATAGTTAAGGGGTAGCGATTGTTCGTAGTTAGTGCTTTAGCGCTAAAGCGCCAACTACGAACTTATTAAATCAAGCTTGCGCCACCCGTGCAGCTCTCTAGTAGGGTCGTTGCATTAATTTTTTCAGGCAAAGAAGCACTTGTGCGGGCGCTTGCCAATCGCTACTTTGAGCAGGAATATCAGATAACTCAAATAAGTCTGCTTACATTAGGATTTACGCATAAAGATTCTCTGAGAAAATTGGATGTAAATACTATTAACGCTGCCAATGATACATTAATCGTCCATGACGATCGCGCACAAGTTCCCATTCTCCATGACGATATGGTTGTCCGTGATAACGTACAGAGCGATAGCGTCGTCTATAATGTCGTCGATTCCTCTGGCGTTGATAATAATATCTTCCAGTCCGTTGCCGTCTATGATAACGTCTTCGAGTCCGTCGATGAGCTAACAAAAGCTCTTCACTTTTTCCTCCAACTAATTTTGTCTGTGCGTCATGACTCTGTTCATTAAGAACATTGTTTAGAGTATTATCCTTGGCTTCAGCCAAAGCAGGTGGATAAATTAAAGCTAATAGCAAGAACACAATTGAGGATAGCTTTTGGAAACGGTTCACGTCTTTGCTTTTCCTAGACTATTGGTAATGCTCTTATTTAATACTTAAGTTGAATAACTATATAGCTCATAATTCACAAACTTGAGGGGAGCAAAAGTAACACAAGTACTTAATATTAAATGTGCAAATATTTAACTATAACAAGCAACCAGATGATATACATCTGTTATACAGCAAATAGACACAACAGCGTTTTTAAACAATTCGCAATTCGCAATTCGCAATTTGCAATGACGCGACGCTCCTGCGTCGCTAACGCTTCGCTATCCCGGACTCGCCTTGCGCGTCGCTAACGCAATTACGTTTTGAGATAGCGAAGCGTTAGCGAGTCTGCGAGCGTCTGGGGATTTAAACCCCTTTCTCATTACAAGCAATTCCCTTTGGGGATGGGGAATTAACCCCTCTTGTTTGTTCAACAAACCTCTCACTGCCTTGAACTTTCCTTCAAGTCTGTCCCTCTCTGAATCGGAGAGGTTGCGATTCGTTGATTAGTGAATCACGGTATTCAGTCCGTAAATAACTAATCCAGCCTGACAGCAGATTACTGTCATCAAAAGGCTGAACTCTCGGTCAGATGCAAGTGCAAGTCTTGCCATTCAGACTCAGAATTGACTCCTTATCTGCCCACACCGAACAAGCTCGGTTCTTGTAGAGTGAAGCTCTTAACTGGGCGCAATCAGACAGCCGTTGCGAGATCATAGTAAAACCTTCTTAGAGGTAAGCTGTTGCACATTTAAATTGCATATACTGGGCGGGCAAGATGCCCACCCCACAAGAGTTATATTTAATTCGATTATGCAAATTAGATGTTTTTTAGCTTATATTGAACCAAGCTATTTGCTAAAGCTATAAATTTGCTGCGTCTCCAGGCGATCGCTAATCGATGAAGGCAGTGTACCATCTGGAAATGTGTGTCGATCCAGTTGAACTTGTAAATTACTCAAGGGATCGCAACCAGAAGAAATCAGAAATTCTATTTTCTGGATGTATGGCAAGGTTGCTAGGTTGTCTAGAATTTGGAAGATAGCCTGTATATAAGGATGACCACTTTGTTGATACCAATCGCAGCTAGCAACTTTTGCTTGATCAAAACCCAAGTGTACTGTCAAAGATGGCTCGTCAAATATAGCGATCGCTAATGGACGCGCTTCTTCCTGTAACAATAAATCATTACTTCTCGCTAAGTGTCGCAGTTTTTCTAAGCGTTCATAACGTTCCGTCACAGCTTCTGGGTCATCTTGCCAATGGATTGCTACTGTTACCAGATAAGTCTGTAACAGCATGTGACCCAACTTTTTCGCCTTTGTCGCCAGGTAATAGGAATTGTAGTCATTGGCCTCAATTAACAATGGAACGCGATCGACTACTTCCATCCCATAGCCCTTAACTCCAGCAATTTTACGGGGATTATTCGTAATCAAGCGTATCTTTTTAATCCCCAAATCCATGAGCATTTGTGCCCCCATGCCGTAATCTCGCAAGTCAGCCGGAAATCCTAAACGCTCATTTGCTTCGACTGTATCCAGTCCCATATCCTGCAATGAGTAGGCTTTCAGCTTGTTAATCAAGCCGATTCCTCGTCCTTCTTGACGCAGGTATACAACTACACCTTGACCAGCAGACTCAATCATTTTCAGTGCAGCTTGTAACTGCATCCGACAATCGCAGCGCAAAGAACCCAAAGCATCACCAGTTAAGCATTCTGAGTGCATCCGCACCATTACTGCCTCATCTTTGAAGTTAGCTGGATCGCCTTTTACAATTGCTACGTGTTCTGTGTTATCCAAAGTATGGCGGTAGGCGTAAATTTCAAACTGACCGAATTCACTAGGCAGTTTGGTAACAACCTCTCGATACACTAAGCGATCGTGTTGTAGGCGATAACTGATTAAATCCGCAATACTAATGATTTTTAAATTGTGACGTTTCGCATATTCGACTAACTGCTGCAACCGCGCCATTGAACCATCGGAGTTTTGAATTTCACAAATTACTCCTGCTGGGTATAGTCCTGCTAGTCGGGCTAAGTCCACAGCCGCTTCCGTATGTCCTGCACGTTTGAGTACGCCTCCAGTTTTAGCCCGAATTGGGAAAATATGACCAGGACGACGTAAATCAGTAGGTTTGGTGGCTGGGTTGAGAGTAACCTGAATAGTGCGAGCGCGGTCTTCTGCTGAGATGCCAGTGGTTACACCCAATTCTGGGCCGGCATCAATACTTACAGTGAAGGCAGTTTGGTTAGTATCTGTAATGTTGCTTACCATCAAGGGTAAGTCTAGCTCGTCTAAGCGATCGCCTGTCATTGCCAAACAAATCAGCCCTCTAGCTTCCACCGCCATGAAATTAATCATGTCGGGTGTGGCAAATTGGGCGGCACAAATTAAGTCGCCTTCATTTTCTCTATTTTCATCATCTACCACTACAATGACGCGACCAGCTTTTAGGTCTGCTAAAGCGGCATCAATCGAATCAAATTTAAAAGCTTGGTTAGTATTAGGCTGTGACACAGAAAGATTTCCAGCTACCAACGTAAATTTTTTTAACAATTTCTTCTTTTAGATTGTAGCTCCTTTATAAGGCAGAGAAGTAGACTAGCAATGATTTGATAAATTGGCAACAATTTTTGCCCCGAAAATCGGGGTTTATTAATAGAGTGCAACGACAATCAAGGATGAACAGGACAAGGGAGACAAGAGAGACAAAGAAAATATTTGACAATTTCGCCGTGTTACTCCTTCCCGGCATCGGAAAAACTAGAGGGGTTTGAGCTGTTTTGTACGCTGTGCGTCTAGTCGCTGATATTGTTGATAGCTGATAACGAATTCACCATTCATGGGATAAGGATTTCAGATCATGGGCAAATTTAGACGCGTACCCGTTGGGATTGTTGGCGCGTCGGGCTATGGCGGAGTACAGTTAGTACGGCTACTGATGGATCATCCAGAAGTCGAACTGGTTTATTTAGGCGATGAGAGCAGTATCGGGAAATCTTTCGGGGATCTCTACCCGCATCTGGCTCATGCAGCTAACCTGCTAATAGAAGCGGTAGAACCAGAAATAATTGCTCAACGCTGTGAAGTAGTTTTCCTGTCTTTACCAAATGGTCTAGCTTGCCAAATCGCGCCCAAACTATTAGAAAAAGGATGTAAAGTACTAGATTTGAGTGCAGACTATCGGTTTAGTAATTTGACAACTTATACAAATTGGTATGGCATTGAGAGAAGCGATCGCACCATTGCAGCTACAGCAGTTTATGGATTACCAGAACTTTATCGCGATCGCATTGCCGAAGCTCAACTCATTGGCTGTCCTGGTTCCTATCCCACTGCTAGTCTCCTTGCACTTTCGCCCCTCTTAAAGCAAGGTTTAATCGTGCCAGAAACAGCTATTATTGATGCCAAGTCTGGTACATCTAGTAGTGGACGACAACCTCAAACCAACTTATTACTAGCTGAAGCAGACAACTCTATAGCAGCTTACAATATTGGCCGTCACCGTCATACCCCAGAAATTGAGCAAATTTGCAGTGACTTAGCTGGTCATGAACTGATGATCCAATTTACACCCCACCTTATCCCAATGGTGCGCGGTATTTTGGCAACGGTATATGCCACAATGAGCGATCCCGGTCTAGTGCGAGATGATTTCATCACTATTTTGTCAGCCTTCTACCGCAACTCTCCTTGGGTGAGAGTCTGCGGTAGCGGCATTTATCCCCAAACCAAGTGGGCTAACGGCAGCAATCTTTGTTATATCGGTGTAGAAGTTGACCCGCGCACAGGTCGCGTTATTGTCATGTCAGCAATTGACAATCTAATTAAAGGACAGGCGGGCCAAGCGATTCAGTGCCTAAATCTGATGATGGGCTGGGATGAAACTTTGGGGTTGCCCAAGTTGGGGTTTTATCCTTAAATCTGTTAGGAGTTAGGAGTGATGAATTAAGAATTAAAACTCCTAACTCCTAACTCTTAACTTTTAACTCTATTTAGGCCCTAACCCCACAGCACCAGCATAAACGGCGCGATCGCCTAGTTCATCTTCAATTCGCAGCAAGCGGTTATATTTTGCTACGCGTTCGCTGCGACAGAGGGAACCTGTTTTAATTTGACCGGCACGGGTTGCTACAGCTAAATCAGCGATCGTTGTGTCTTCTGTTTCACCAGAACGATGGCTAATTACTGAACGGATACTGTTGCGAGTTGCCAAATCAATTGTTTCCAAGGTTTCGGTGAGAGAACCAATTTGATTGAGTTTAATCAAAATGGCATTAGCGGCTTTTTCTTGGATGCCTCTTTGCAAGCGAGTAGCGTTAGTCACAAATAAGTCATCGCCTACTAATTGTACCCGCGAACCTAACTTCTGGGTAAGCAATTGCCAACTCTGCCAATCTTCTTCGTGTAAACCATCCTCAATTGACACAATTGGGTATTGGTCAACTAGCTGTCCTAAATAATCAATAAACTCAGCCGGGGCATGAGGTTTACCATCGTAAACATACTGACCATTCTTGTAAAATTCGCTAGCCGCCACATCCAACGCCAAAGCTACTTCTTCCCCTGGCTTATAACCAGCTTTCTTAATGGCAGCAACCAGCAATTCCAAAGCTACCTGATTAGACTCTAGGTTAGGGGCAAAGCCACCTTCGTCGCCCACACCAGTGAGCAAACCCTTTTCATCTAATACTTGACTGAGGGTCGCAAACACCTCTGCACCCCAGCGCAACGCTTCCCGGAAGGAAGTTGCGCCGATTGGGACAATCATAAACTCTTGAAAATCCACGTTATTTGATGCGTGTGCGCCACCGTTAATCACATTCATCAACGGCACTGGTAGCAAATTCGCTAAGGGCCCACCCAAATAGCGATATAGAGGAATTGCCAGAGACTCAGCACTAGCTTTAGCAGCTGCTAAGGAAACCCCCAAAATCGCATTAGCTCCCAAATTGGATTTGTTAGCAGAACCATCTATGGCGATCATTGTCCGGTCTAGCAATTCTTGGTTGAGGGCATCTAAGCCTAACAATTGTGGTGCAAGTGCTTCTTTGACGTTTTGTACTGCCTTGAGTACGCCTTTGCCCCCATAACGGCTTTTATCGCCATCACGCAGTTCGTGAGCCTCAAAAGTGCCAGTTGAGGCACCACTGGGAACCTGTGCCAGTCCTACAACACCGTTGGCTAAATGCACTTCAGCTTCAATTGTCGGTCTACCGCGTGAATCAAGAATTTCACGGGCTGCGATCGCTTCAATGGCAGTATCTAGAAATTTACTCATCTGTACTTTATCCTTTGTTCGAGTGTGTTACGCATACAGTGCAGTTGCTTAACCCAATCGTTAGCATAGGCGGTTAAGAGACTTTATTGGCTGAGATTAAAGAAGATTTCCAAAGATTTGGTCAATGAATTTTTAAATTTGTACTTTCGATTAAACTGACTTTCATTTACCGCATTTTCTTAGTAAATGTTCAGCGTATAGTAAAATTTAGCACTGCTAACGATGCAGAGAGTCAGCTTGCTGTATATTAAATTTATAAATACTTGTGACCGTTTGTACTATCGACAAATAATATTCCGTGTCAAAATTCAGATTAATCAAATATGTTTACAAATCTGATGATAGGCAAAATCCTGGATGGGCGGTATGAAATTATCAGCAAACTAGGAGAAGGTGGTTTTGGTACTACTTATCTAGCTATTGATCGGAAATTGCCCGATAAAGACCAGTGTGTTGTAAAGCATTTATCACCTATAGCGACAGATTCAAATACTTTGTTCCATGCCCGACGGCTATTTGAGACTGAAGCTAAAGTACTCAACCGTTTAGGTAGCCACGACCGGGTTCCCCGCTTGTTGGCGCATTTTGAAGAAGACCAAGAGTTTTATTTAGTTCAAGAATTTATTGCAGGATATGACTTGAGTCGTGAAATCAATTCAGACAAGCAGTGGAGTCAGGAGAAAGTAATTGCCCTGTTGCAGGATATTTTAGAGGTATTAGAGTTTGTTCATCAGCATCATGTGATCCACCGGGATATTAAGCCCTCGAATTTGATGCGGCGTCAACAGGATGGGAAAATCGTCCTGATTGATTTTGGAGCAGTCAAACAAATCAGTGCTCAAGCAGTGAATGCTCAGGGACAAATGACAGCAACAGTTGTAATTGGCACACCTGGCTATATACCCAGCGAACAAAGTCAAGGTCAGCCCCGGTTATGCAGTGATATTTATGCAGTCGGAATCATTGGTATCACAGCCCTTACTAGTTTAAACCCTATCCAATTACCAAAAGATCATCTTACAGGTGAAATTATCTGGCGTGACCAAGCACATATTAGCCAAGAGTTAGCAGAAATTATAGACAAAATGGTCAAGTATGACTTTCGACAGAGATATCAATCAGCAACAGAAGTGTTGCAAGCCCTACGACATTTGACATTAACTAATCGTCCTGCAAAATCAATTTTATGGAAGGCTATTATTGGTTTGGGAATGGCTACCACAGCCACTTTTATTGCCTTTTTATTTATCTTCATACCGCGTAATAACAGTCTGGAGATTTATAACAATACTATTTATGGCATCAGTATCAAATATCCCCCAAATTGGGAAAAAACTGTAACTCCAGACCGCATAACTGGCAACCTAGTTAAATTTATTTCGCCAAAAGAAGGTAATGCAGATACATATTTAGAAAATCTTTATTTGATTGTTCAAGATTTTCCAGAAACTCACAAAGAATTAGAGCAATTTACTAAGTCTTATTTGGATGAAGTCAAACAGTCTGATCCAAATATTAAAATTATTGAAGAGGGTCAAACTCAACTAGCAAATAAACCTGCATATCAAGTTATTTATACTTTTAAACAGGATGGAATGAACATTAAACGCTTGCAAGTTTGGATGGTCAAAAAAAATAAAGCGTATGTAGTCACTTATACGGCAGAGATTGGTAAATATTCGGGATATTTCCAAACAGCACAAACAATGATTAATTCCTTTGAGATAAATTAGTAAATCTGAATTGTAATTAAAATAAACCAGCAAACATACAGATTAGACTTCATTCCCTAAAAAGCGTTGATTTACAAGCGTTTCAAGCAAAAAAATCAGGTGACTAAAAAATCTGATTGAATAAGAAAATGGCGATGCCTTCTCTTTCAGAGACGCTAGCGCGAACGGTAAGGCTTCTCTACGAGAGCCTTACGCCAACGCAGTTAAATTTATCCGTTGAAGTGGTAATTTTTCTTTTTCCTACTTCCCTAAATTTCACAGCGAGTACTATTGACAAAATCATGACCTTATCGAATGAAACAGCCCTACCTGCAGGGGAGGTTTGGAGAAGAGTTTATAGTATACTTTGCGAATTTTCAAACATCTTCTGAGAAAGCCGACTGCATACAGAAACTGAGTTTCTTTATCAGGACGTTTGATGTGGCATTTAGTTATTTAACTGGGTTATACGTAAATAAATATTTACATTAATTTAATAATTTAAAATGTAATATAGTTGTCATTTTGTGGTAGATATATAATGCCTAGACTTTCATCATCTTTTAGTGAGAACTACCAACGATGAAACCCCAATTATTTTTGCAGGTACTAACGGCAGGTACAATAGTTCTGAGTAGTATTGCTACTATCAGTCCACCAAGTTTTGCTCAAAATAAAACTTATTTTTGTGAAAAAAGTGATGATGGAGTATGGACTACATACGCCAAAAACTACAACAATAAGAAGATTCCGGTCATTCGCTGGATTACTACTTTAGGGAACTATACTCCAAAAGTACGGTGTCAAGATGTATCTTCCAGATTTCAAGATACTTATGAAAAAGGTATTTTGAACTACCTCACATCTGGTATTTCTAGCGGACAACCAGTGATTTGTGCGGCTAGTCAATACGGTGGGCGTTGTAGTCAATTACTATTCACACTTAAGTCGCATCGGGATGCGAGTTCAGTACTTCAAAACCTGGTAGAAATTGGTTATCGCGCTCGCGGGCCTCTTCTTCAATCTGAAGATGCTTCCTCTCAAATATACATTGATATGAATCTATTACTAAGCGAAAAAGCAACACAGGTAGAAAATTAATACCAACCTTGGTATGTAGTGGAATGCTCGTTAAACATATTTGTATAGAAATTTGCAAACGGTAAAAGCAACATGAGACACAGACTAATTGATCATCGCTCACTGGCTCTGGTTGCCTGGATGGGCATACTTTTGACGTTTCCTATACAAGCTGTTTATTTGAGCATTTTTTCTCCAAAAGTTTCTGCTCAACAGCCAACTCCCCAGCGATCGCCAGAACAACTGAAACAGCTGGCTCGATCAATAACTGTAAAGATTTTATCTGGCGAGAATGGTGGCTCAGGTATTTTACTTAGAAAAGATAGTCAAGTTTATACAGTTATTACCAATCGGCACGTTTTGGAATCAGGCAAACCTGTTCAAATCCAAACAGAAGACGGGAAAATTCACCCAGCCAAGTTGGTTAAGGGAGTCAACTTTCAGGGCAAGGATCTGGCTCTATTGGAGTTCCGTGCTAACACTAACTATACTTTAGCCCCTCTCGGAAATTTATCAACGATCGCAGTTAATGAACCAATATATGCAGCTGGGTTTCCCTTTGAGGCTAATCCATCCCCTCAGTCTGAGGGGTTTGTTTTCAAAACAGGACAAGTTTTGCTAGTGCCAAAGCGAGCTTTTAAGGAAGGATACCAAATAGGCTATAGCAACGAAATTGAAAAGGGGATGAGCGGCGGCCCAATACTGAATCGTCGAGGACAAGTAATTGGTATAAATGGTATCCATGCTTATCCGCTCTGGGGAAACCCTTATATTTATGAAGATGGTTCCCAACCGACTGAAGCTCTACGAGATTTAATGAGCAGTTATAGTTGGGGAATTCCAATCCAAACATTTGCTCGATTAGCGCCTCAATACACTTCAAAAGAATCCTTACCAGCAGCTAACGCACCCTCCACCTCAAGTCTTCCTCCCATCGCCAATGAAGTTAACAACATTGCCCAAGAAATTACGGTGCGAATAGATGTGCCAACTTTACGTGAGTGTAGTGGATCGGGAGTAATTATTGGTAAAGAGGGAAATACTTACAGCGTCCTAACTGCGGAACACGTTGTTCGTGGATCTCAAAAATGCGATCGCACCGTTCTAGAGGTAATTACTCCTGATGGCAAGCAATATCAAGTCAGGGTGAATGATAACAATCTGAAAACCTTATCAGAGACAGACTTAGCGATATTGCAGTTTACTAGTGACCAAAATTACCGCGTTGCCACCCTAGCAAACTACGACATA
Organism: Nostoc sp.; assembly: GCF_035638895.1. GTDB lineage: Bacteria > Cyanobacteriota > Cyanobacteriia > Cyanobacteriales > Nostocaceae > Nostoc. The sequence goes on from NZ_DASQZC010000071.1 coordinate 19,822, forward strand.
GTTAAAGATAAAAACTTCATTTTTGTTTCTGGGTGGCTGGGGTTAAAACCTGGAAGTGGAGAAACGCAGCGTCAGTTTACATCTGGAACTGTATCCTCAAAACAAACGGGGTCTTTGTTCGCTAATAACTCTTTGTCTTTGAGCAATGGGTATGGGCTAAGTTATACCAATCTCACAGACCAAGGAATGAGCGGCGGTCCAGTGTTAGATATCCGTGGGCGGGTCATTGGTATTCATGGAAAAGCAGAACTTGAAGAAATTACAGATAAAGCTGGTCAAAGACGTTTGATAACGTTGGGTTTTAGTTGGGGTGTCCCCATCACCAGCTTTGTGCGTTGGGCACAGTCGGTTGGTATGGCTCCTATATTGAGAGTGGAGAATAATCCACCACCGCAACTGACAGCAGAAGAGACAAAATCAATTTTGCAAGCTTTATTTAAAGTAGAAAAACCCCAAGATAATGCTGACGCCATTGATTTGCTAAACTATGGCTGGCAAGTAGCGCGAAACTCACTAGATAAGCCACTCGGTGAAAATAAAGAAGCAATCAACGCTATTGATCGAGCAATTAAACTTGAGCCTAACTTTTATCAAGCTTGGTATCTACGCGGTTTCGTACAAGCGACTCGTGAAGAATATCAAGAAGCCTTAAAGTCCTTTGATAAAGCAACACAAATTGAGCCGAAGTTTGCTCCTGGCTGGCGCTTGCGTGGTCTGACACTTATTAACTTAAAACGATACCCAGAAGCGTTAGAATCCTATGACCAAGTAGCAAAATTAGACCCCGATGATGCTAGCGTTCAAGCACTTCGTAGCATAATATTATTGACAGCAAAGCGTTTCCCAGAAGCATTAGAAGTATCAAACCGAGTTATACAGAAGAGTCCTAGTTCTTGGGCATACTTTGCAAGAGGTGCAGCACGTATTGCTACAGGAGACTCACAAGGAGCGCTGGCAGATTTAAATGAAGCAATTCGCTTGAATCCAGAATATATCGAAAATGCAGCTTACTCACTTCGGGGTTCGATCCGCGCTCAACAGGGAGACTTAAAGGGAGCGATCGCTGATTTAAATGAAGCTGTGCGTCTTGACCCAAAAGATGCTGACAATTTTAAAGGACGTGGAGAAATTCGCTTTCAACAGAAAGACTTCAAAGGGGCTTTAGCAGATTTTAACGAAGCAATTCGTCTTGACCCTAAAAATATTGAGGCTATCAAAGCTCGTGGGTTACTCCGCTCGCTACAGCAAGATTATAAAGGAGCGGTAGCCGATTTCAATCAAGCAATTCGTCTCAAACCTGAAGATGCTGAAGCTATAAAATATCGTGATGGGGCTACTCGCTTGCTACAGTTCAAACCAGGAGATGTAGATGCTATCAAAGCTCGTGGTGGTATTCGCTTGGCACAGCAAGACTATAAGGGAGCTTTGGCAGATTACAGCGAAGTCATTCGTCTCAAACCAGGAGATGTAGATGCTATCAAAGCTCGTGGTGGTATTCGCTTGATACAGCAAGACTACAAAGGAGCTTTGGCAGATTACAGCGAAGTCATTCGACTCAAGCCTGACGATGCTGATGCCTACTACAACCGGGGACAAGCTCGTGCTCAGATGAAAGACTATAAAGGAGCAGTTAAAGATTATGACCAGATATTAGGTTCTCAAGAAATCTCTGGTATTGGTGTTCAAACAGAAATCAATTCCCAAACTAAATTGCCAACAGTTTCCAAAGTCATTGAAAATTCTCCCGCTCAAAAAGGCGGCGTGAAAACGGGTGACCAAATCCTAGCAATTGATGGTCAATCTACGGTAAATCTGAGTTTAGAACAGGTAATAAAATTGATTCGCGGTCAAACAGATACTCAAGTCAGCCTGCAAATTAACCGCCCTGGTAAAAATAACTTAAACATTACTCTAACAAGGATGCCAATTGCTGTTGATACCAAATTTGCTGATGTTTACTACCATCGCGGTCTTGCCCGTATTCAAATAAAAGATAATCCAGGAGCGCGTCAAGACTTTCAAAAAGCCGCAGACCTTTATAAGCAACAAGGTAAAGCAGGCGATTACCAAAAGGTAATGGCAAAAATTAGAGAGCTTCAGTAGTAGTCAATAGACTGGTTCGCAAACTTGAAAAATATTAAGAATTTTATCGTTATTAAAAAATATTATAGTTTCTGCTGTATTCCAGCTTCCAAATCTGATTAATTATGTCTCTACCTTGAGAATTTAAGCTTTTTGACAATCACACAGCTTCCACGTATAGGCTTTGTTGGTAACTTCTGTAAAATGTTGGCAGAAAGCAATACTCAACAAACCAAAAACAGAAGGTAAATATGCGATTACTACACACAATGCTACGGGTGGGCAACCTTCGAGAGTCCTTAAAATTCTACTGTGAACTTCTAGGAATGAAATTACTGCGCCAAAAAGATTATCCAGGGGGAGAATTTACGCTGGCTTTTGTTGGCTACGGCGACGAAAACGACAACTCGGTGATAGAACTAACCTACAACTGGGGAGTAGAAAAGTACGAATTGGGTAATGCTTACGGTCACATTGCCCTGGGCGTTGATGATATTTACGCTACGTGTGAAGAAATCCGCAATCAGGGCGGTAAAATCGTGCGCGAACCAGGCCCGATGAAACATGGTTCGACAGTAATTGCTTTTGTGGAAGATCCAGATGGGTATAAAATTGAACTGATTCAATTAAAAACTCAAGGTTCCGCAGTCAAACAGGAATCACAAGAGCAACTTGTGAGTCAGTAATTCTTATAATTAAGAATATAAGTTAATACGCTTGGGTTCAGGCTTGATCCTTTTTAAAAAGTTTGTCATTACCCACATTTTTGTAACAGTCAAGGTGTGGCATTGGCGAACATCCCGCCCAGAACTTAAGTTCTGGGCTGATAGCCGAAGTCTACTTAAGTAGACTGAAATTTTCCCTAACACGCAGAGTTTAGCCATCGACATCGCTTAAAATTTTATATTTAGTCCTCTTGAGAGGACTTTAGCTATTAGCCTCGGAATTTATTCCCAGGCGGGTTAACAACGAAGCGGAAGATTTCTTTAATGTTGGTAATGATAAGCCTTAAAAAGGAGCGAATTAAGCCACCCACTAAAACCCGATCAAAGGCAATAAAGCTGTAGAAAAATCCACACCGATGTCTTGAAAAGTTGAGCTACATACGGTGAGATTGATTTTTGTAGCACACTGGCATCTCATCCAGGAAACCCAGACGCGGAGATTTTCGCCTTTTACCTTACCTTTTAGGCGGGTTAAGGAGTCTTCTCTGCGTAAATCCTATTAGTATTATGCCGATACTGTCTGTTGATGAGCAACACTAATAGCGACGCCGATAGCGCCCTACAGGGAAGCAAGCTATGCGTAGCATTTCGTAGAGGAGCGGTAGCGAGTCTTGCCTACGGCACGCTGCGCGAACAAGCGTCATAGCCCGTCTTAGACATTACTCTAATAGCAGCGTTTCGAAAAGTCCGTTCAGAACAGTGTTTTCGTTTTAAATTAGGAAATAGGTAATAGATTAAACTATCGCCAATTACCAATCCAAAATTGCCACTGGAGATACACGCGGATATACGCCCAGAATGTTTGGATAATTATCTGGATACTAAGGAGTAGGGTTATAACCACTCCCCACTCCCTACTCCCCACTCCCCACTCCCTAAACTAAAAATCAAATTATAAAGATGCAACCTACAGATCCAAATAAATTTACTGATAAAGCCTGGGAAGCGATTGTTAAATCTCAGGATATAGTCCGTGCTTATCAACAACAGCAGCTAGATATTGAACATTTAATTATTGCCCTGTTAGAAGAACCCACTAGTCTAGCAATACGTATCCTGGCTCGATCTGAGGTCGATCCAATCCGCTTGCAACAGCAGCTAGAAGCCTTTACCCAACGTCAGCCCAAAGTTGGAAAAAGTGATCAACTTTACCTTAGCCGCAGTTTAGATGTTTTGCTAGACCGAGCTGAGGAAGCTAGAGCCAGGATGAAAGACTCCTACATTTCCGTGGAACACATACTTTTGGCCTTTGCTGAAGACGATCGCGTTGGACGAAAGATACTCAAAGGCTTTGGTGCAGATGCAGCTAAACTAGAAGCTGCTATCAAAACCATTCGCGGTAGCCAAAAGGTGACAGATCAAAGCCCAGAATCGCGTTATGAAGCATTACAAAAATTTGGCCGAGATTTAACAGAACAAGCAAAATCTGGAAAACTCGATCCGGTGATTGGGCGGGACGAAGAAATTCGGCGGGTAATTCAAGTATTGTCTCGTCGTAGCAAAAATAACCCTGTACTCATTGGTGAACCTGGGGTAGGTAAAACTGCGATCGCAGAAGCTTTGGCACAACGAATGGTAAACGGTGATGTTCCCGAATCTCTGAAAAACCGCAAACTCATTTCTTTAGATATCGGTAGTTTGATTGCTGGGGCAAAATTACGAGGAGAATTTGAAGAACGCCTGAAAGCAGTCCTCAAGGAAGTTACAGAATCTAACGGTGATATCGTACTGTTTATTGACGAACTACATACCGTAGTTGGTGCAGGTTCCACCCAACAAGGGGCGATGGATGCCGGAAATTTACTCAAACCAATGCTGGCGCGGGGGGAACTACGTTGTATTGGCGCTACTACCCTCGACGAGTTCCGCAAACACATTGAGAAAGACGCAGCCTTAGAACGTCGCTTTCAGCAAGTATTTGTCGATCAGCCAAGTGTGGAAAATACTATTTCCATTCTCCGGGGATTGAAAGAACGCTACGAAGTGCATCACAACGTCAAAATTTCTGATTCGGCGTTGGTAGCAGCAGCAACATTGTCAGCACGTTATATTAGCGATCGCTTCTTACCAGATAAAGCCATTGATTTGGTGGATGAAGCAGCAGCACAGTTGAAAATGGAAATTACCTCCAAACCAGCAGAATTGGAAACCATTGATCGCCGCCTCATGCAATTAGAAATGGAAAAGCTGTCATTAGCTGGCGAAGAAAAGGGTATTCCCCAAACGAGAGAACGTTTGGAGCGAATTGAGCAAGAAATTGCCGATTTAACGAAAAAGCAGCAAATATTTAATGAGCAATGGCAAGGTGAAAAGCAGATATTGGAGGCGATAAGCGCCTTAAAGAAAGAAGAAGATGCGCTGCGAGTGCAAATTGAACAGGCGGAACGCGCTTATGACCTAAATAAAGCTGCCCAACTAAAATATGGCAAATTGGAGGGAGTGCAGCACGAACGCGAAGCCAAAGAAGCGAGTCTTTTAGAAATTCAAAACCAAGGTTCTACCTTGCTGCGAGAGCAAGTCACCGAAGCCGATATCGCCGAAATCGTCGCCAAATGGACAGGAATCCCCGTCAATCGCTTGTTGGAATCGGAACGGCAAAAATTGCTGCAACTAGAAAGTCATTTGCATAAACGAGTCATTGGGCAAGAAGAGGCTGTAGAAGCGGTAGCAGCCGCAATTCGTCGCGCCCGTGCGGGGATGAAAGACCCTTCTCGTCCCATTGGTTCATTTTTGTTCATGGGCCCTACAGGCGTGGGTAAAACCGAACTCGCCCGTGCTTTAGCTCAGTTTCTCTTTGATTCTGATGATGCATTAGTGCGCTTAGATATGTCTGAGTATATGGAAAAACACTCAGTTTCTCGGTTAGTGGGAGCGCCTCCAGGATATGTAGGTTACGAAGAAGGCGGTCAGCTTTCCGAGGCGGTTCGCCGCCGTCCTTACTCAGTGGTGCTGTTAGATGAAGTGGAAAAGGCACACCCCGATGTGTTCAATATTTTATTGCAGGTGTTAGATGATGGGAGAATTACTGACTCTCAGGGAAGGACGGTAGATTTTCGCAATAGCGTTATTGTCATGACCAGTAACATTGGTAGCGAACATATCTTGGATGTATCTGGTGATGATTCCAAGTATGAAACGATGCGGAAGCGGGTAATGGAAAACTTGCGATCGCATTTCCGCCCGGAATTTCTCAACCGCGTCGATGACATCATTCTTTTCCATACCTTAAATCGCACGGAAATGCGGCAGATCATCCGTATTCAGCTCAAACGGGTCGAAAATCTCCTACGTGAGCAAAAAATCTTCTTTGAGATATCCCAAGCAGCCTGTGATTATCTTGTCGAATCAGGCTACGACCCAGTTTACGGCGCTCGTCCACTTAAACGGGCAATTCAGCGAGAAGTAGAAAACCCTCTCGCTACCAAGTTATTGGAAAATACTTTTATCTCTGGAGACACGATTATCATTGATAAAAATGAAAACGGTCTGTCTTTTAACAAAAAAGTGCTGGTAAAGGTATCAATGCCGCAAACTACTGTCAAGTTGGTTAAGTCAGCACCAGAATCGTAAAACTTAATACACCGTCAATAAGATGTAAATAAAACTAAATCGCCCTATTTTTCTGATTTTTCAGGTGAGAATGGGCGATCTAGTTTGTATTGGAGTACAGATATTACTGGGTAATTCACAATACAGCGAATAAAATAGCAAGAGCAGATTTCCTGTCCTGTAGATTCCTATTATGAAAGTAATTCAAGCTCTTGCTCGTTACTTCCCAGATAAATGTGGTGGTATTCAAGTAAACCTCACCGAGTTACTGCCAGAATTGCGTTCGCTCTTAGCGTTGGCGGAGCCATCGCATGATATTGACATCCAGATAGCAGCAGCTAGTAACGGTTCCCAAAAAGAAGAGACTTATAAATATAACGACGTAGAAGTTTATCGATATCCTGTATTTCCTGCGCCCAAAACAGAGCCAAATCATGGAGAATTCCCGCATGGGAAATTTGAATATTTCGCTAATTGGTTAACCAACCAAAAAGCAGACATATATCATCAGCACCATTGGGAAGTATATTGTGGGTTGCCTCATTTGCGATTAGCTAAAGAATTAGGCATGGCAACAGTGGTAACAATCCATTATCCTCTACCCATTTGCCAGCGGACTACTTTGATATTCAATGGGCAACAGGCTTGTGATGGCAAAATAGATGTGGTGCGGTGTTCTCAGTGTGCTGATAGTTTGAGCAAAAAGCTACCTGCTGCAATGGTCAATAGCTTGAGCCATTTGCCCTTGGATCTCCTCAGTCGCCTACCAATGCCTGTAAGTGCATATCTTCCAACCTCAGTAGATGATGGCAATCTGGGAAGATTTGTACGTCCTTTTGTTGTGCCTGGTTATGTTGCTGCACGCAAAAAAAGTTTGCTAAAAATGGCAAAATATGCAGACCGGATTGTGACAGTGTGTGATTGGCTTTATAAAGCTCTACTCATCAACGGCGTACCTGAAGAAAAACTCATTCTCTCTCGACATGGAATTTATACTGCACAAGAAAAATCATTGCAGATAAAACAGCAATCTGACTCTTTAAAAGTAGTTTTTTTAGGACGCTGGGATATATATAAGGGTATCGAAATTTTAGTACAAGCAGTTAAAGATTTACCGCCTCTTGTCAAAATTGAGTTGGTCATTTATGGAATAACGCAGGATGAACGATATCGTCAAAAAATCTTTAATTTGATAGCAAACGATCCTCGGATTCGTGTGAATAAAGAACTAACTAGAACTGAACTCCCCCAAACTCTAGCTAACTATGACTTACTGGCTGTACCTTCCCAATGGCTGGAAACTGGGCCTTTGGTTGTATTAGAAGCCCACTCGCTATCTATACCTGTTATCGGCTCTAACTTGGGGGGTATTGCTGAACTTGTTAGACACGGCATTGATGGTTGGTTAGT
>NZ_DASQZC010000072.1:0-32861 GCF_035638895.1 Nostoc sp.
AAGTTTTTCCAAAAGTCTCGCTAGTGCTAGCTCCGAAAGCGACCCTCTTCTTTCCTTTTGTTCTGGTAACTGAAAATCTTCTTCGGTGACAGTGACTATCAACAGGCGCGGATCTTGCTTTTCTTGGGGACGCGATCGCATTAATTGATCGTAAGCTTGCAATTCCCATGTTTGCAATCCTCCCATTTGCCGGACTCCTAGCGCGCTGATGGTGAGCATCACGCTCATTAGCAATCCCCTTGTGAGTAGGCCAATATTAGATTTAATTCGGGGCTTTGGCCAAGTCATCGGTATGGCAGCAGGATTTTCACAAATTATCGGTAACCAAGTTGCCCCTGGAAATTTGTCCTCTAATCCTTGCAGTTTTTCTCTAGCAGTGCGAACTGCAATATATATAGATGCACCTGAAGAAAAAGCTGCCAGAAAATGCTTTAAAAATGCTTGCGCCACAAGATCGGGCACAGGTTCCCGCATGACAATAATTTGAGGAATATGTAAATCTTGTAGTTCTCGCGCTAATCCCAATCCATCACAGGAGTTGAAAATCGCCAACTGTAACCCATTAGTGACGGCATTTCTCAGGGCATATTTTAGGTCTGCAATTGTTAAACTATCTTGGTCATTAATATAAATGCGACCAGTCTCACCCTCGCTTTTACTATGACCAGCGAAAAATAAAATGTTCCAAGGTTGGTTCCACAGTTGATCGTTGATCTGATCGCGTTGGGGCTGTGTCAAAAAGGTTGTGGTAGCATTGGGTAATTTTTTTAGTAATTCGCAGTCTTTGTCCACATCAATACCAGTTTTATCGCCCAAAACGGCCAATATGTTGATTTTGCGTCTGTAGGTAGATGTCTGCAATGCAGTTATTTGTTCTAACTCTGGAACGCTCAAAGCTACTTCGGCTTTGGTGTAGTGTCGATCGAGCAAATCCCATAGATGCCAAGGAAGTTTTTCTAGCTGCATAGAAGCAGTGCGAATCACCACTCGCACTTCTTCATTGGGCATTAAGTGTTTCAGCCATTTTTCCCGAATCCGCCAAAATGACTCTGACTTTAGCCAGTGATTTAAGTGCGATCGCAACTCACAAGCTTTGTTTTGACACTCATCACGCCGTTGGGTAATAGAACCATCGTAAATAATTTTTTTGGCTTTGAGGCGAGCACTTCCTAGACTACAATAGGTTGACCGCCACTCATCAATTACTTTAGCTATTTCTAGATTAGGAGGTAAGTGACCAGAGGTTTCTATGCTGGGGCGTTTGCCATCTTCTCCAATCTCCAGCGTCACCCGCACCCCTAACTCCAAATCGCCATCTAGCTTCAGAACAACTAACTTTCCCATTTGCAGCACCCCTATTGTTTTCCGCTTCAGATGAGAAAACTTTCTATAACGCTAATATTCCCCAAGACCAATTTAATACTAAAACGTTCTCCCACCTCGCCACTAAACTGCAATTGAATATTCTTGTTACTGCTTCTAGTTTGCGCTTCCATAATAGATTCTCCCTCTACTCCTTCAAAGTCAATTACCATCAGTTGGAGATTAGGTGGCAGATAATTTTCTCCCCATATAGGATGCACCTCTACGATAATGTTTATTTCCTGCTGATTCTCTTGACTGAACCCAACAACTAGAATTACAGATTGAATTATTCCTGTTTCTCCTAAATCAATCAGCTTACCCCTGGTAACAAAAGAATTATTAGCACTTCTTAGATTCCAATCTGGATTAGCTCTTTGATAATGAAAGAGAGTTTCAATTTCTTGCCAACCAGACTCAAAAATATTTTCCAACCATTGTTGCAATTTAACTAAAGTCTTGTTGTCAGTGGGCAATTGAGAAACTAACTCAGCTTGTCTCACTTGAGTAAGTTCTTCTAAATACTCCAGTAGATTGTCCAAAGGTTGCAACTGGTTGATTGATAAAAAATCAGTTTCTACCTTTCTGACAAATCCCAGCAGCGTCGCTTCTCGAAATGATTTCTTTATCTGCACAGCCACATAGCCAATTCGATTTGACTGTACTTCAGGCGGTATGTAAATAAATTGTGCATCTTCAAGCACTGGACGACATTCTAACAATCCCAAGTTTTTTAGCGACAAATCAGCTACATCCATAAGTGTTTGCTGTACAGGGTTACAACTATCACTCTTGTCTAAGTCTGTCTCAAATCCCATGTATTGTAGATAAGAGTTTACGAAAGACACAGACAAAGTATTGAGATGAACTTGTTCAGCTTTTTTTTGCGTGGCTTGTCGCCTACATAACTCTTCTGCTCGATGTCTTCCATCTGGCGGAATAGGCCCTGTAAATTTTAAAGAATCTGCGATTTTCTCCATATTTTTTGACCAGATGATTAAAGTTTCTTAAATATTAAATACATATATATTCTTGGAGTTTATCAGTAAATTTTTTCAAGCATCGTTGGTAGAAACTATGTAGAGATGTAATTCCAATGCCCCATTCTGCCGAAATGTCTTTCCAGGAAATTCCAGAATATCTTCTTTTAGCTATAGCTTTAAAATTTGCTTCTGGATGACCTTTTATGTGTTCTTTGCAAAAAATAAACTCTGGATCAGATTCTATACATTCTATTATTTGTTCAGATAAAGACATAGTTTGAGATTGAGATGATGGGATATTTTCCAGATGAGAGTCTTCGAGCTTTATTTCATTTCCTTTGCCGATAACCTTGGGGATAGCTTCTGGAAAAAAGCGTTTACTCAATAGCATATTTACCCAAGTTATAACTTCGCCGCGTTCTGGGTCATACTTATTAATATTTTTATCTTGGCAAAGATAGAAAAATAAATTTTGTACCGCCTCATCATAAATATCTTCATAAAGTAGTTGAAATTGGCCTTTATAAGGATGAATCAGTCTACCTGACTGCCAAATGGCATTTATCAGCCGTGTTAAGGCTACTCGTTGTTCCTTAGTTGCGTGTGGGTGTTGTTGGGCTTTGAGCGCTAATTCTTTAAGTTGTACATCTTGTTGTTTTCTCCAGTCATTAGTCATAAAAGACCTCAAGTTCAAACGCACCAACTTGCGAATCTGTATATATCTCATGGATAGATTGCAATTTTTACACAAACTAGCCACAATCGTTACAAAACTTTTCGCTCAGACATTAAAGAAATGTAAGTAAGTATTAATACTGCTTAGTTAAAGAATTTCTTGGTTAAGGGAACTAGAATAAATTATCTAATCTTGTCAGGTGAGCATCTTGCCCGCCATATAAGGGGGTAGTTTGGAAAGAAGCTGTTCTTAAGAGAAAAATCACTGAACAATAACCCTCTTGTCTCACCTATTTACCTTGCTTATCCGAACCGGATTAAATCAGTGAACAGTTAAGCTAATAAGCATTTAAGCTGCATAAAAGCAGGGTTGGAACTGCTTACTACAAGCGAATCAACGTGGAAAAATGAATGGCGATTAGCTTAATCCTTGGAAGCAGTCAGAGATTTGACCCCGAATGAAACACGCCACTTATATTTGTGGGGGACTCTGACTCCTAACAGACAAATTAACTGATAACTCATAACTCTTGAGGGCTAGCCCTCAATCTCTAATTATTTGTTTCCAATATATTATTCTCTATTTTGTGGCATAAATTTAATTAATGCGGGTGATATGTATACAGCAGCATTGATCACTAAGAAGTTCCTTATGAATAAATCCACCTACCAGCTAGAAGATTCCGCTTTAACATTGCCGATTTCCCAATTGGCTCGGATAACTGCCGAGCAATTTGCTAACCAGCAGCCAAATTCTGAAAAAGCAGAGCAAGTTCGGCTGAATACCCTGGCTGTGTGGGTGGTGAATGACTACTTAGAAATGATGGATATTCCTACTAACCTCCAAGCTAGTGACAGCTGGAACCCGATTATGCGCCTCTGTGGGGATGTCGCTGATTTAGAAATGCCCTCAATTGGTCGTCTAGAGTGTCGCCCTGTCCATCCACATCAGCAGATATGTTCCATTCCTCCAGAAACCTGGGAAGAACGGGTGGGTTATTTAGTAGTTCAATTTGATGAATCCCTCCAAGAAGCGAGGTTGCTTGGTTTTATCCCCAGTGTCAAAAATGAAAGGTTGCCTTTAGCGCAATTGCAACCATTGGAAGCGTTTATCGACCACCTGGGACAACTGCGCCAATCCCCAGCTAGTCCACTGGTGAATCTAAGTCAATGGTTTGCTGATGTATTTGAGACAGGTTGGCAGACTGTTGAATCCCTGTGGAACGTGCCAGAACTCAGACCAATTTACGCCTTTCGCAGTGCTGATACTGTGGAACTAAATGCCCTTAACCGACCAGAATCAATTACTAAACGTGCAAAACTGATTGATTTGGGTATCCAAATTCTCAACCAACCCGTCATGTTGATTGTACAAATCAGCCCAGAAAAGGATCAGCAAACCAGTATTCATCTCCAATTGCACGCTACTGGTAATCACATTTACTTGCCAGCAGGAGTTCATCTCACCGTTTTAGATAGTTCGGGAACAGTATTCCTAGATGCTCAATCTAGAAAATTAGATAACTACATTCAGTTGCAGTTTCGCGGTGAACCTAGAGAGGAATTTAGCGTTAAGATAGCCATAAATGATACTAGCATTACCGAATATTTTAGAATTTAAAACATCTAGCTATCTTCCCTTATTGTCGATAATTTATTAAGTGGTAATTGGTTAATTAAAAATTCAAGCCAGCTTTTAGGGATTTTGAAAAAAATCTGTAAATGCTTGTAGAGCTTGTTATGAGACATGAGAACAGGGCATGGTTTTGTACAGGGGATAGCGACGGTCATGGGTAAGTTAGTGGTTCTGAAATTTGGAGAGGGGAGTTTTGAGCAAGGGTTTGCTGTCACCCTCGAAATTGGTGAAGAACACGAGCGTGCTACAACAGAAATTACGGGGAAACTACCTTCATTTCCCGAAATGCCGCTCTATTACAGTCATTGGCAGTCTAGTTATCGGCAGATAGGAAATCGTTATCGTCTTTATGCTGACAAAATGCAGGTGACGAATGTCTCGATGATTCAAGACTGCGAAAACGCTTCTCATATTTTGCGGGCCCGCTTTAATACATGGCTGCGAGCAGAGGAGTTTCGCCCTTTGAGGGAAAAATGGTTAGAAAGATTGTCGTCCACGGAAGAAGTGCGGGTGATTTTGCAAACAGAAAATAGCCAATTGCAGTTATTACCCTGGCATCTGTGGGATTTGTTAGAACGCTACCCCAAGGCTGAAATCGCCCTTTCTTCACCATCTTATGATCGCGTTCACAAACCACGCACAAAAAATAAATTAGTCAATATTTTAGCGATTGTGGGCAATAGTCAAGGAATTGACACCCAGGCTGATCAAGCTTTACTGCAACAGTGTAGTAATGCAGAGGTTAGTTTTCTGGTAGAACCACAACGGAAGGAATTGACTGAGCATCTTTGGGGAAAAAACTGGGATATTCTCTTTTTTGCTGGGCACAGTTCCAGTAACAAAAATGGAGAAAACGGACGAATTTATCTGAATAAAACTGATAGCCTCACCATTGGCGAGTTAAAGTATGCTCTAAAAAAAGCCATTGAAAACGGCTTGCAACTAGCTATATTCAACTCCTGTGATGGATTGGGATTGGCGCGAGAACTGGCTGATTTGCAAATTCCTCAGATGATCGTTATGCGTGAACCTGTCCCAGATCAGGTTGCTAAAGAGTTCTTAAAGTATTTTCTCGAAGGTTTTGCCAGTGGCGAGCCTTTATATCAGTCAGTACGCCAAGCGCGGGAACGGTTGCAAGGACTTGAGGATAAATTTCCCTGTGCGACTTGGCTACCAATGATTTGCCAAAATCCAGCGCAGACCCCACCCACTTGGGATGAATTAAGTTCTACAAAACCTGAAGCAGCAAATTTAGGTTTGTCTATCAGACACAGACTTACGATAACTTTGTTATCCAGTTTGGCGATTACAGGCTTCGTTTGTGGGCCGAGATTGCTGGGATTGCTGGAAAATCCAGAGATTACAGCCTATGACTTGATGATGCGATCGCGCCCTGCGGAGGGACTTGATTCCCGACTTTTAATAATCACAATTGACGATAACGATCTAGCAATTCAAAGAAAAAATAACGAGGATTTGATTGGAGCTTCCATTTCCGAAAAATCTCTTAACAACCTCCTGGCAAAACTGAATCAATACCAACCCCGTGCGATCGGCTTGGATATCTACCGTGATTTTAAAGCCAAACAACCAGATTTAATTACTCGTCTTCAAAAAACTGAGAATTTGATTGGCGTATGTAAAGGGAGCGATATCACAGTAAATATCCCAGGAAATCAGCCGCCGCCAGAAATCCCTAAAACAAATTTGGGATTCAGTGACTTTATTCATGATCGTGATGGAGTTATCCGTCGGCATCTCCTGTTCATGAACCAAGAAGCGACATCGTTATGTCCTGCTCCCTTTGCATTCAGTCTAAAACTCGCTTCCCTCTATCTGCGTCCTTCAGGAATTGAACCAAAGTTCACCCCTGAAGGAAATTTGCAGCTAGGTAAAACTATTTTTCCTAACCTGAAATCTCGGACTGGCGGCTATCAAAATATTGATGCCAATGGCGGTCAAGTCTTACTCAATTACCGTTCCCCAAAACAAATAGCCGAACAGGTGAAGCTAACCCAATTTTTAGCTAGTCCAATTAACGCCAGTGCTATCAAAGATAAAATTGTTTTGATTGGTGTAGTGGCAAAGGGGGATTCTCCAGACACCTGGCCTACACCCTATGGCCTTCCTTTAGATGAGCAAATGCCAGGAGTGTTAGTACAAGCGCAGATGATCAGTCAAATCCTCAGTGCAGTGCAGGATGGGCGACCCTTATTGCGGGTTTGGTCACTTTGGGCTGAGGTAGCCTGGATTTGGGGCTGGTCTTTAATAGGGGGAGTCCTGGCTTGGCGAAAGCTTTCCTTCCCTTGGTTGGCATTGGCAGTTATTATTACCTCTACTGTTCTATATTTAGTTTGCTTTGCTCTGTTAATTTCGGGTGCTTGGGTGCCTTTTGTACCTCCGGCTTTGTCGTTGATTGTCACGGTTGGCTTGATGTCAATATTTAATTCAACAACAAAAGTTCGGGTGGCTACCGGGGAATAAGGCAATACACTTAGTTAAGAAAATTGATCTGTTAAAGCAGGCAGGGGGAAAAGAACCTGATAATTGTATTGGACAGAAGAATTTAGATAATTTAAATTTTGGAGTTTAATAGAGAATGGGGAAGGATTATTTTATGAAATTTTTGGATAACCAGCAAATAAATCTACATACAAGGTTTGCATACTTAAGGGAAGGTTTTTATGAAGTCAAATTCACAACAGATAAAACTGTTTTTAGTAGTAGCTCTTAGCTGCACTAGTTTACTCGTTAGCCTGACTCCAGTACTGGCAAAACCAACTCTTGATTCTTCACCTAGCGCTCGTGGTGCTAAAACGAACCTTGCTCAAGCTACAGCCTTTAATCAACCCTCGCTTCCATCTGGCCCCCCTCCTGGAGGTCGGGTTCGTGGTGGAGCAAAGCGCGACGGCGGGGGTGAATGTCCACTTCCTATTACTAAAACTGACTTGACTGCTTTAGTGCCCTTTACTGAGGAAGCTGACTCAGTGATTAATGTCTGGGGACAGACAACGGTAGAACACCCAAGTTGGTTTTTCTATGTGCCGTATACCAAAGATTTGCCTTATGCAGTTGAATTTGTGCTGCAAGATCAGGACTTGAAGGAGATTTACAAAGAAGCGATCGCTCTACCAAATAAAGCAGGAGTTATCCGCGTTTCTCTGCCTACTAGCGCTCCTGCCTTAGCACTAAACACACAATATCGCTGGTTTTTAACCGTTAACTGTGACAACCAAGAGAATTCTCCCCCGACTTTCGTCGAAGGAGTAATACAACGAATTGAACTCAAACCAGCCGCCCTCAAAGAGCTACAAACTACAGAACCTCTGAAGCGCTATGCCATCTATGCCCAAAATGGGATATGGTACGAGGCACTGACGACACTGGCGCAACTACGCGATCAAAATCCTAAAGATACAGCGCTACAAGCAGAGTGGCAGAATTTGTTAAGCAGCATCCGCTTGGATGATATTGCAGCAGAACCGATCGTTTCGGAAAAATTTTAGACTAAGAAACACATTCCCAGAGCAACTAAGCAGGTAGCCATAATTAAACATAAAATAAAATCCTAGTTAGTAGTGAGCGGTAAATCGACCACTACCAACTAGGATTTTCAGAACTAAAGTCCTTACTACAAACTTTAATTTATCAGGAAAGGCAGAGGTCAGGAGGCAAAAGACAGAAGGGATACTGCTTCCTGCCCTCTGCCTTCTGTCTTCTTCAATTAACCCTAGCTACTTACCTAAAGGTAAGTAGCTAATCTAAAATTTAAAATCTAAAATTGATTAATCTTCTTTTTGCAAGATATCATCATCAATGCGTCGCTCCCGATTAATATCGGGATTTTCTGCTGTCCAATTATCATCTGCTCCAAGCGATTCAGGAACCATCACAAGCTCAGTTTCTTTTTTATGGTTATTCCCCCATTCATCCAAAACATCTTTGATCAGTACTTCTTGCAACCAAATCTTAGCAACAACAGTCAGGGGTAGCGCCAGAAATAATCCTAAAAAGCCGAAGAAAGTGACGAAAAATAGTTGGGCAATTAAGGTTACGGCTGGCAGCAATGAAACCTGCTGTGCCATCACAATTGGCGTGATGAAATTACTCTCAGCCTGTTGAATAAAAAAGTAGAGAATTATGACAGCGATCGCTTTCCAAGGTTCATCCAAGAAGGCGATCGCTATTGCTGGTATTACACTAATTGTCGGCCCCAGATTGGGAATCAAGTTAAAAAATCCCGCTAAAACCGCTAAAGCTAGTGCTGCCTTTACATGCAAAATTGATAAGCCAATCAGACTCATCAGCCCCACTACAAGGATGGCAATTAAAGCGCCTGTAATCCATCCCCCCAAAGAGACTTCACATTTATCTAAAATCCCATCTACCCGCCGCCGATAAAATGAGGGGAAAAGCCGCACAAATACTTTGCGGTAAGCCACGGGGTCGGCTAAGATCATTCCGGTTAAAACCAACACTAGCAAAATCTTAAGAACAACTTCCAAAGAGCCAGATACAAAGGCGAAAGAGTCTCCCAGTAGCCGATTGACAATGGGCTGTACTTGTTGGATAAGGCTGTTGATATCTGGGATGTAAGGAAGCAACTGCTTAGGAATATAAGTTCTCAGGGTATCAAGCCAACTATTAAAGCGCCCAAACCCTTTAGGAACCTGATAGGTTAGTTCTTGAAACTGCTGTGCAAATGGCGGCACAATTAGCCAGAAAAAACCCGCAATAACTGCAAAAAAGATAGCTACTGCGAGGAGGACGGCGAATCCACGCTTCATGCCAAAGCGTTGGAAGCGTTTCGCCAGCCGATTTAAGGTGGTGGCTAACACAACTGCGGCAAACATGAGCAAAAGCACTTCCCGAATTTGCCACAGGATGTATAAAGAAAGAACGATGGCGATTAAGCCGATCCATTGACCGAGGTTCACAGGCTGACTCCCAACGGTTGGCGAGATGCAATTTTTTGGTAATTCAGCTAGATTAACTGATTTTAGTCACTTGTGCGTCTATGGTTTGAGTTAATTTTGTTTCTGTGCTTGGAATCGCCACAGTAGCGCGATCGCTATAATCACAATCGGCAACAATACTATAATTAACGCATTGGTTGCTGTCGCCGGAATTGATAGGCTTGGCCCTGCATACTTAATTAATACCGATAACAAAGCCGAGAGTAAAAGCAGTTTCAGAACAAATCCTAGTTGATTTTGCATAAAAGTACGGCATACAAATTTTTATGGTACACACGAAGCGCTGTACCGCCCAGTTTCTACAATAAACCTACAGATACAATCCTTTGCAACTTTCTTTAAGAAATACTTTTGCTTTATTTACGTCAAACTCAACCAGCCAAAAACTTGTTCTACAGTCAGTTCCAATTCGATACCGTCAAGGATGGGTAATTTATCAGCACCTTCGTATAATTCCACTCGCTGTCCAGGAAAAATCCCTAGCACACTTTCGTCTTCAGGGTGGATTAACCAGCCGAGTTCAGTACCATTGCGCGAACAGTGCAATAATTTACTCAATACTTTTTTTAATCCTTGGTCTGGGGAAAGAATTTCAATTGCCCAATCGGGATGAATTTCAAAGCGATTAACAATTCTGCCAGATGGAGTTTTAGGAATTCTATCCCAGCGAAAGACAGAGACATCAGGGACGATAGAAGCACCGCCGAAGGTGCAGCGCAGTTCTGGGAAAGCCAAAGCAATTTTTTGACTTCTAGCTATGCCATTAATTGTTTCGCAAAGGGCAGTTTGGAGCAAGCTATGTTCACCTTGAGGCATTGGTTTTTGAATGATTTCCCCGTTGATAAAGTCTGATGCTGGTTGAGTTTCCGGCAGTTTCAGGAACTCATCTAAAGTTAGTTGAGGTTGAATTGCGATCGCCATAAGTAAATAGTATGAAGGGGATAGTTTTATTATGGGCGTGCGATCGCCTACTCTTAAAGCAAGCTACACCTCGCATCCTTCTTTTTTGATAGGTGCTAGAGAGAGTTTTTAAAGTTTGTTGTTCAGGAGTATCAAAGACTCGTTAACGGAGTTCAAAGGCGGATTCACAAGTCTCAATGGGTCTACAATTACCAAATTATGGAGTCTATTCAACTGCAAATTGCTATATAGGACTCCGATTTTATTTCTGAAAACATACTGAGACTGAAAAGCCCGTTTTATCAAGGTTTTATCTGAAATCTTGTTCAAAAATCAGATATGAGTCCTATATAATAAAGTTTCATCGACTTTAAATAATTCAGCAAGGGCTTTGGCTTGAGATTTACTAAGATTGATTTCGCCATTAATAATTTTTAAAACAGTTTCCCAAGAACCAATCACTCCTACTAATGCTTTTGGCTCGATATCCTGTGCTTCCATTAAGTGAAATAACATCGAAAGGGGTGTTCCTTGGGGTATTAGGTAATGAGTTTCTTCAAATTTTTCAATTAGTGTTACCAAAAGTTCTAAAAAAGCTTCCTCTTCTACGCTTTTATTGAGACGATGTTCTAAATCTTGAGCCAGAGCGATCGCTTCCTCATTCTCTTGTTCTGTAGTGATTATTTTGGGCTGATATTTGGCTAATAATTGACCGTAAGATTCAGGATTAAAAGTACGGGTCATTTTTCCATTTGTCCTTATCATATTCAGCGTGAGTCAGAACGTGTTTGATATAGATTCTCTGGTTTGGATAAATAATATCAACAATTAAACGGTAGTGGTTTCCTTTGATATTGAATACAGTAAAGTTGCCAACTGCTTCAGCCTTTGGATAAATCATTTGAACATCTACAAGATTTTTCCATTCAGCTTTACTTACAACTCTGTACCAATCGTAAAGTGCGTCACAAGCATCTGCGTGTAATTCACAAAACTCACGCAAGATTTTGCGGCTAATTACATGCATTTTCTTTGTTCTTTTTCAATATTAAGTATCCTACTTCATTGAAAATTTTTTAGGCATTCATTTGTCATCTGCAAAATTTTAACTTCTCTGCCAAATTTTAATTGTCTTATCCAAACTCCCGCTAACCAACATCTCGCCGGAAGCTGTGAAGGCTAATGCTGTGACTATATTCCCATGACCTGTAAACGTACCCAGCAATTCACCAGTTTGTAGATGCCACAACTTGATGGTTTTATCAGCACTACCGCTAGCAATAATTTGTCCATCGGGACTTAATGCGATCGCATATACTCTATCTCTATGTCCTTTCAGAGTATGCAGTAATTCCCCAGTCTCCAATTGCCAAACTTTAATCGTTTGATCCCAGCTACCACTCACCAGCATTTTACCATCTGCACTAATCGCCAAGGAACGAACGATGTGAGAATGACCCATAAGGGTATGCAGTGGTTGTGCGTCCTTTAAACTTTTGACTCCCGTCTGGGGTAAGGTGCGCCAAACTTTGATTTTACGATAGCTACCTGTAACTAAAGTTTCCCCGTCTCGACTCAAAACTAGGGAATGAGCAGCTGTATCATCTAAAGAGAGTGCGATCGCAACTTGACGTTGCATCAAATCCCAAAACAGAATTTTTCTATCATCTCCGCCTGTCGCTAACATTCTCCCATCTGGGGTGAAAGCAGCACACCGCACTACCCCATTATGTTTGTGCAAAATATCTATCAAGTCTAGTGCGCCTACATGCCAAAGCTTAATTGTGGAATCTGCACCGCAACTGACTAAAGTCTGTCCATCTGAACTAAAAGCTAGGGAATTCACTTCATCCACCAGCCCAGATATCACCCAAGGATACTCTGATAATGTCTCTATTAATTCACCCTTGCTTAAATCCCAGAGTTTCGTTTCTCCCCGACTACCACTTGCCAATATGGGTAAAGTGCCATTATTACACCCGGAACTGAAAGCTAGGCAATTAATACCTCTGGTGTGTCCTTGCAAAGTCTGCCAACATTCCCAATCACCAACTATCCCCTTAAGGCAATGCTCTGATGGTAGAGTCTGTATTGTATCTGCGATCGCATTCTCATTAATTAATGGCGACGTCTCTTTTTTACCAATAAGTGATTCTAAATACCAATTCAACCCCCCCGCATACAACAAGTGACTCGGATTAATGTAGAGTTTTGGTTCAGTAAGTTCAATTTGATTTGCAGGTAAAAAGCCTGTAATTATGCTCTGCTTCTCGTCGTATCCTAGCTTATCTGTAGATGGATAAAATAAACACAGAAAAATTAATACTTGGTGCTTTCTTAAATCTTCTTGAGTAACCGACCACCTAATTTTGTCTTTCTTAATACCATTAAAACTTTCTCCATCAGCAACATAAACTTGAACACTTAGCTGAGGATTATCTTTTAGTACATAAGAAAACTTGCTTTCGCCACACAAATTTCCCTCATCATCTAAAACCATGTTTTCCACGGTATCTTGTGATACCTTTTTTACCAACTTCCCCAAACGTTCAGTTATCACTCGGTCAACAATATGCTCTCGCAAAAGATAATCTTGGGCTTGTTGTTGGAAGTATTTGGGAAAAGGTATCGTCCAGTCAGGAGGCTCAGGATATTCAGGTGGCGTCGGCGGCGGATTTTTGGCAAGAACTTCTGCTTGTTGGCGAGAAAGTTCTTGGAGTCTAGCCAAAGGCTCGCCCCAAAAAGCCATAATTTCAGTGTGACAACCTTTGACTTGACTTTCCAGCAAAGATAAGTCATAAGTTTTAGGTTTTTTCACACGTAGAAGGAAGTCAGCTTGTTGAGATTTGAGTAAGCTAATCCAATCCATCTGCATTCCTGCGGCAAACTATTGCATACCTACGGTAAGCTATACCAATGCAATTACTCAAGTTTATAACCTTAGTTAATTAAAAATACAGTAATCTTAGTAGTCTAATAAAACACAGCAATTAGCAGATGCTTCCGTGAAAGATAGAGATTATTGCACTTAGATATTTCATGAACTGATGCAGTTGAAGTATATAGAATTAAATCATGTCAGTCAATTCTAACGGAGATAGAGAACGAGATACTGTTTCTAGGAAAACAGTTACAGCCGCAAAGGAAAGTTTAATGTGAGAGGGATTTCAAAGGTTGCCGTTACCTGAAGTCAACAAATCCATACACAAAAATAACCTATTACAGCATGGCGGAAGTAAACCACCCATCCCAAATCAATGAAACCCTTGCGGTATAATAATTACGAATTACGTTAGCGTAGCGGTAGCGAGTCCGCGAGCGTCATTACGAATTACGAATTATTTTAGCCTTTGCGTTTTGGTTGTCTCGGTGTAGTACTTACATCAGAGGAGTCGCCAAAAGTATCCCTTGCCTCAATCTGTTTAATTTTCATTTGCAAATTCAAGTCATCGCTGCTAACAATTGTTTCTAAATTGGCTAATCTCCGCTCTAACAGTTCTATCTGCTGCTGTTGCAAATAGTTAGTTTTTGATTTTTGCTCATCAGAACGCCAAACAGCAACCGTACCAACAGCCGCGCCACCAATTGCAACTAAAGGAAGAATAGCACCGCTTCTAGTAACGGCTGATAGTGGGACGCAAACTCCGAGAATGGCGACTGTAATTACCCAAATTCTTGTGGTGGCAGATAATCTGACATCCTGGTATTGTTCTAGATTGGGTTGAGATTTTTTAGCCATAAGTTTATCCAAAGAAAAGTTATTTGTTAGACTTACACAATTGTTTACTAGAATACTTCCTGCCTTTGGGTTAGGTATAATTGCTATTTTAATATTTTTGTAATTATAGTTACCCCGTTATTTGCGATCGCTAGGATTAGTTGTACCTGGGTAATAGAAAAATTTTCAATGATATCAGGAAAAACCAGATGACAGTTCGTGCTTTTTTCCAAGCTGCTAAAGTCGAGGGTTTCCAGTCTCCTTACGATACCATTCACCTGAAAATTCTTTATCCAGCCCAGATATCGAGGCGTAAAGTACAAACAAATAGGGAAATTTTACCAGTTGATTTAGAAAAAGCACCTTTTCCAGTAGTGATTTTCTTCAACGGCATTAACTGTGATGCTCAACAATATCAATGGTTGGCGGTTAAACTCGCTGAACGTGGATTAGTGGTGATTCTGTTTAACTGGATTGCAGAAGCTATACCAGGAATAATTAGTCTGACTCCAGGGGTTGATTTTGAAAAGATGAAACCCACAATTTATCGTACTGCTCCCACTGCTTCAGCTTTGCCAGCACTGCTAGCGAAAGTGGAACAGTTACAATCTGAGGGTATTTTAGCTGGAATGCTTGATCTGCAACGAATAATTTTAGGTGGACACTCCGCAGGTGGTAGAGTAGCGATCGAAAATGCAGATCCTCATTTTTTCCCTCAAGTCGCAGCATCTTTTGGTTATGGTTCACACACTATGGGAACGTTACTATTGGGGTACGAGGCAGGTACCATATTACCCTTATCAGACTCCCTACCACTTCTACTGATGGGAGGAACGTGCGATGGAGTGATTGCTAACAACAGCGATCGCTATGGTATAAGTTCTGGAAATGCTAGCACTCCAGTCATCCGTACATTCCAAGAAGCAATTAGTGGAGGACGAAATGATAGCTATCTGGTACTTTTGGATGGGGCAAATCACTTTTCGATAGTTGATCAGCTAGACTCTACCCTAGATACACCCTTGTTAGACTTTCCCGCCACCCAACCCCAAGAGAGCTTCCGTTTGCTGATAAGTGAAATTATTAGTTTATTTATTGACACTTGTATTCGCCACCAACCAGAAGCATCTCAGTCGCTTGAGCAATTATTGAATACTGCCAATCCTCTGATAAAATCCTTTGAGCGTAAATAGTTAAATTTATTATGACAAGTGCATCTTATATTTTTCTGGCTGGAGCAAGTCGCGGTGTTGGTCGAGAAATTGCTCAATATCTCACAGCGCAACAGCTAAAGGTAAGAGCTTTCCTGAGAACAACAGCAGTTGCTAGTGAACTAGAAAAAATCGGTATTGAGGTAGTTCTGGGAGATGCCTTGAATATTGAGGATGTAGAACGCGCAATGCTTACAGATGAACGTATTCACACCGTTATCAGTACAATTGGCGGTTTACCATCAGATGTAGAAAGACCCGATTATCCTGGTAATAAAAATCTGATTGATGCAGCAGTTAAAGCTGGGGTGCAAAAGTTTATTCTTGTGTCTTCCATTGGTGCTGGCAATAGTGTTGTTGCTGCCTCACCCCAAGTTTTAGCGGTACTGGGAAAAGTTTTAGCTGAGAAAGACAAAGCTGAACAACACTTAATTGCCAGTGGACTCACCTATACAATCATCCGTCCTGGTGGACTAAAGTCAGAACCAGCAACTGGTAATGGTGTTTTAACTGAAGATCCGCACATTATTGGTAGCATAAATCGTGCAGATGTCGCACAGTTAGTTGGTCGCTGTTTAAATAGCGAGCGTGCCAATAATAAAATCTTGTCAGCGATAGACCGAAATATGCAGTTTGGACAAAGAGAATTTGCAGAATTTACTTTGGAGTAATTTAAGCACGCCACCGGAGTATCTGACCCTTGACAGGATTCACAAATTCTCGTCCTTCAGCGACAGACTTAGCATACTCTCGCTTTAACTGGTAATACCACTGCGCCTGCATATCTGAGTCTTTAATCAGTCGCAGCACGGGATTATATTTCAAACCAATCTGCTGCTTTTCTACAACCGTTCGGTCTTGGCCAATGAAAGTCCGCGCCAGCAGATGTAACAGTGGCTTGAAAAACCCTACCCAAGGGAGTGTCCAGTAAAGAGCAAAAGTTACCTCAGTTTCTGTGTCTGAAATTGGTGTAACTGCCGTTAAATTAACGACTCGATGGTTGCCAATTGTGGTTTCTTCGATTCTGACTCCAGGTAAACGAAAAGAAATTTCCGTTTCTGGCACACCACCGCCAATTAGCCAGTATAATCTGCCTCCATTCGCTGGCAATCGGTGTCGTCGCATTGTGAAGCCGTAGGGCGAAGCATCGAATTGCTTCACTTCCTCATGCAGTTGTTCACTTCGCCACCACCAAGCGCGATGAACATAAGGTGAATGAGCAGGGTCCATCAAACCTACCACTGCATGATCTATAAAACAAGGGAATTTTACCACTTCTACGAATTGGTGAGAGCGATCGCCAAACCCTGGAATTACCGGAATTTCCATCTCAGAAGCAGGTTGAGGATTATCGGGATCAGCCATATATATCCAGATATTCCCTTGTGCTTCCCGGATTTCATAGGAATGTACGTCAAAGCGCCTCAAATCCATTTGCTGCTCCTCTACAAGAGAAGGTATCGCAGTGCAGCGTCCAGCCGGGTTAAAGCGCCAACCGTGGTAACAGCATTCCACTTCCTGCCCATTGAATCTACCACAACTCAAGGGCACACCACGATGGGGACAAATATCTGTCATCGCAGAGACTTTACCATCCTGGCTGCGGACTAGCAGCACTGGTTCTCCCAAAAAAATGCGGCTGATCATCATACCTGGCTTAATCTGATTACTAGGCAGAGCATAGTACCAAGTATTACGTAATACAAAGTTATCGTTATTTTTCATCACTAATTGCGTCTGCCTTTGTCACAACGAAAGTTCTGGTTTGTGGAAAGGAAGGTTATGCTTAGAAACATTCTTTCAGGTTTTTAACTGTTGTAGGTAAATTCAACTGAGACACTTATTGGTCGCGTTCGTAATTCTCTCAGATTTAGGTTGTGAGAGGATTACAGGTGTGAAGTTGCATTATTCACCAGAAATTTGGAAAAATATCATTCTTTTGCGCGGCCCATCCAACTCAAAAAACAATACAGATTGCCAGGTTCCCAGAGCTAATTTACCATCCACAATGGGAATTATCTCACTAGTTGTCAGCATCATTGCCATTAAATGAGAGTGAGCATTGATTGGTTCATCTTCCGGGACATCTCTCAAATGCAAGTCATTATGTAAATAGCTGTCTGATTCAGGTGCTAATTTTTGCAAGAACACTTTTATATCTTCTAATAATCTAACTTCATCTTCGTTGATAGCTAAAGCTGTGGTTGTGTGTCGAGAAAATACTAAAATTTGTCCATTTTTAATTGATGTTGAAGTAAGAAAATCTTGAATTTCTGATGTTATATTATGAATATTAATTTTTGGTTCAGTTTCAATTTCAATTAACTTATTAATAATTGGCATCTCTTAAATTTTATATTTGGGATTACCGACGAGGTACGCCAACACAGTCTAACCTTCTCATAAATTAAATATCAACTCCTAACTCCTAACTCCTAACTATAGTTTCCAAACCTTGCACTAATCTTTCTATACCATCTTTTGCTGTCTCTTTTTGCAGCGCACCGTAGGCAACGCGGAGGTAGCATCCGTTATTCATACCAAAGGTTGTACCTGGAATAACTGCTACTTTATGTTCCTGGATTAGCCTTTTAACTAACTCAAAAGCATCCATCTGAGTATTAACTTTGAGGAAAAAATAGAAAGCGCCATTGGCAGGTGTAATGCTACATAAACCTTGTAGACGATTAAGGGAGTCGAG
This sequence comes from Nostoc sp., assembly GCF_035638895.1. Taxonomy (GTDB): domain Bacteria; phylum Cyanobacteriota; class Cyanobacteriia; order Cyanobacteriales; family Nostocaceae; genus Nostoc. Next base: position 18,163 of record NZ_DASQZC010000072.1, read on the forward strand.
TACTAGTTGCCGAACTTGAGCTATTGCACCTATATTACTCTCCAAATACTCCGCTTTTGCTTGCAATGCCCCTAAAGCTGCATATTGGGAAATTACTGGCGGACAAATCAAAATTGTATCCTGGACTTGTTTGACGGAGACAAATAAGTGTTTGGGAATCACCATGTAGCCAATGCGCCAACTAGCAAAACCGTATGCTTTGGAAAGGCTAAAAAGAGAAATGGTGTACTCGCTACTATTCTCAAATGCACCAGGGGAAACGTGTTTTACCCCGTTATAAGTAAAGTATTCGTAGGCTTCATCGCTGATATGGTAAATGCTGCGATTGCCACAAATTTGATTTACTTGATGCAATGCGGTTTCAGAACAGACAACTCCAGTCGGGTTATTTGGTGAAATTGTCACCACAGCCCGTGTTTTGGGAGTAATTGCTTGAGCGATCGCATCTGGGCGGAGTTGGTAATTTTCATCTGTCGCCACTAACACTGCACGACAACCAGCGATTGCGATCGCCATTTCGTGGTTGAAATAGTAAGGCGTATTCAGAATAATTTCATCGCCTGGGTTAGTTATTGCAAGAATGGCATTCATAAATCCCATATTGCTCCCAGCTGTCACGACGATGCAGTTTTCTCCATTGATTTCAATACCGTTGAAGGTTTGCAATTTTTCTGCAAGTGCTGTCAGCAACGGGGGAATTCCTTCAACTGATTTGTATAAATTATTAGTGGGTTCGGCTAAGAATTTTGGTAAAAATTCTATCGCTTCCGGTGGTGGATTGTAATAAACAACACCCTGTCCTAGAGAGATTGTTCCAGGAGAGTTCTTAATGAGTTCCCCAACCACAGGAATAATTGGCGACTGTACCGCCTGCATACGAGAGGTTAGGGATTCCATATTTCCTTACCTATTTACCTATCTGGCTTTAGTATCCCTTAATGTGGAAGACATGGAAAGTTGCTTTGTGATAGATTTCCACAGTTACAATACGCTTCGGTTAACATGTTTGTCTCTCGGAGATACCCCCAACCCCCCGATAAATTGGGGGGCTTCTTCTCATAATTTACCCCCTTTTTAAGGGGGTCGCCGCAGGCGGGGGGATCTTATCTGAACTGCAACAATGTGGGAGTCTGTGACCAAAATGATTAGCCTGATTTGCGATTACCCAAAAATTTAGTCAATCGAAATCTGTTGAGGCCCACTTGCTTTGCCGTTATGTGCGTCTCTTATGGTGCTGGTGTAACTATTGGAGCGGGTCTGTTGATCCAGCCAGCTTTTTACAGGATCTTCTGCAAGATTGAGCCGAAGCACACCAGAGAATAACCCACCCACAAATGAGGCTGGATGCTGGATAAATTCTTTGAATATAGGTGACAATTCACTAATGAACATTTAAAGACTCCTGGCGATGCCATAAAAAATTATTACTTCTTAATTGATCGTAACCTGTTGAGCGATATATGGTTGACGGTAAAGAAGTTGCTAATTTTTTGAGCTTCAAGAACAACAAAATTCCCGACTTCTTTAAGGAGAAGTCAGGAATCTGAGTCTGCTGCATCAACCTAGAGAGAATCTATAAACTGCTGTACTTTTTCTAGGAGTGGCTGATGTTCGATTTGCTCTGCTAACTCTTGGGCGTTTTGGTAGCACGATCGCGCCATTTTTTTGCGTTTCGTTGTGGCGTAAAGGCTTCCCATATTCAGCAAAGTTGAAATTTCTCCCAGTCCATCGCCGAGTTGTTGATAAATCGCAATGCCTTGCTTATAGAACTTCATTGCTTGGCGATGCTCTGACAGAGTGCTATAGGTATAACCAATGTTATGAAGCGTTGTTGCCTCACCAGAGCGATCGCTGATTTCTCGACGTGTCAAAAGAACCTGATAGTAGAGCAATAGCGCTTGTTTCGGTTTTCCTAGATCACTATAGATTGAGGCAATATTATTTAAAGTGGTTGCTTCGCCAACCAAATTCTTGACTGCGCGTTCAATTGGAAGCGCTGCTTGAAAAAATTCTAGAGCTTCCTCAAACTTGCCTAAGACATTGTAAGCAAACCCTATACCATTTAGGGTTGTTGCCTCACCAGAAAAGTCACCTAACAATCGGCGCATCCTCAAAATTTGGTGTTGTAGCAACAGTGCCCGTTTCGGTTCTCCTAACCGGGTATAAATTAGTGCTACATCATTAAGAGTAGAAATTTCACTTTGAGTATCTTGCGATCGCCTGCATATTGGTAGTGCTTGCTCAAAATATTCCAACGCTTGCGAAAAGCGTCCAAGACGGCTGTAGGTAGAACCTAGATTGCTAAGTGCAGTTGCTTGTGCTGGCGCGTTGCCAATTTCAACAGCAACCGAAAGCGCCTGATTAAAGCGTTCTAATGCTTTTTGAGGTTGCCAGCAACTGAGGTGAGCTAAACCAAGGTCGTTTAATGTATAACCCTCTCTGGCTCTGTCTGGAATTGATCTAGCCAAGTGTAAATTCTCCGTTGCCAGATCGAGAGACTCTTGGAATTTCCCGCGCTGGTAGTAGCGGCTTGCTTCATCACGACGTTGTTCCCACTCTTTGACTCGATTTAAAGGTTGCGTCATCTGGCCTCAGTTGCATTCTGCGATAAATAGGCAGGACATCTTTTAGGAATGAACCTCTCTTAGGTTTCCCAGATTTTAACCTTAATCATCTATCTTTAGATATAAGACTTAAACATAAAAATATGGTATAACTTCATACTTACAAGAGATGCATGAAGTAAATAATACAAAGAACTTAGTAAAACGCACAGTTATGCGTCCCTATGAAAGACCTAAAGCATATATCCTCTATAGCTTTATTGAGTTTGCAGCAGTGGTTTTTATATGTAGCAGTTGGTTCGCCCATGATTCTGTAGGCTGCGTGCGAAATATGATGGTTTTAAGATTGCGAAATGTAAAGGGAATCATCCGGCTGCCATTCTGTGTGTGAGACAGCGTAGTACACTACATCATGGCCGTAATAGGTAGCATTCTTTTCGTACTTCATCCCTACCTTTTGAATTACACGCACTGAAGCGATATTTTCTGGATGTGCGTAGGCGTAGCCCGCCGTAGGCATCGCTACTATCCGATCTAGCTTCACTTCCCAAAATCCAAACTTTAAAGTTGCAAGAGATGCTTCAGTTGCCAGTCCCATGTTCCAATAGGATTTGTCAAACACATAGCCAAGCTCAACTTCTTTTGTATTTTCTAAAAACCCAAGTCCACAACGGCCAATCATTGTACCAGTTTCTTTGTATATTACTGCCCACATCCCAAAGTTGTGTTGTTGCCACTGTTGGATATGTTTGCTTAAACTTGCCTGGGTTTGTTCCCTTGTTCTTGGTGACAGATATCTCATGACTTCTGCATCGCTATAGAGACGAAACAAGTAATCAAAGTCATTTAGATTGAAATGCCTTAATCGCAATCGCGCAGTTTCTATCTCAGGCATAATTACCCCAATTCAAATTTCCAAAATATAAAGAGAATCATCCGATCGCCATTGGGAACGAGCCAGAGCATAATACACTACATCTAAGTTATAAAACTGAGCATTTTTTTCGTATTTCAACCCGCATTTCTCCATCACACGACGCGAAGCTGTATGTTCTGGTGCAGTGATGGCGACGATACGATCTAGCTTGACTTCCTCAAAGCCATACCTCAAACTTGCCTTTGCGGCTTCGCTGGCAATTCCTTGATTCCAATAAGCTTCATCTAAGCGTTGAAAAAGAATTCAGAAGTCAGAATTCAGGAGTCAGAATCAATTGGATGGGGATTCAGACCCCAACCAATTGTAGACACCGTGCAGACAATGGGGTTTTAAACCCGTTTATTCATCTACTCTTTCGTTCAGAATTCAATTCTGTTAGCGGTAGCGGGGCGATTAGCCCATTCTGGCTCCTGACTCCTGAATTCTGTTTGATAAAGAACTTCGACTTCCGGGCTATTGGGTAAAAAATTCAGCCCACAATGACCAATTAATTTGACGGTAGCTTTTTCGACTACAGACCATACACCAAAACCGTGCTGTTGCCAGTGTTTAATAAAGAATTGTAATGTTTCCTGCGTTACTTCTTTTACCTGATCTTTAGGTATAGGCCCTCTGGGTGAATACCTCATAACTGCTGGGTTGCTCAAAATGGGAGCAAGTTCATCCAGGTCTTGAGGAGTTAAGCTGTTGCGCCTTTAATTTGCACTAATATTTTTTCAATATGCTTGTGGGGTGGGCATCTTGCCCGCCCTGATTGTGCAATTTGTATACATAACAGCTTACAGCGTTTAGTAACAGTCTTGCAGTTTCTATCTCAGGCATGGTATCAGAGTAAGAAGACAAACGCTACTTTAAACATGCGTATTTTTTGACAAACATTAATATAATGCTCTTACTATGAGCATCTATCAATCTCTCAAAAAATCTTATACGCAAGATCGTCGGAGTGAAAATGACTGGCGGTTGTTTTTGCGTTTAGTGCCTTATGCCCGTCGTAACGGACGGCTGTTGGCGCTGTCGATGTGCTTACTCATACCGCTCGCCCTAGCTAATGCCGTACAACCTTTGTTGATTGGCCAAGCTATCTCCCTAATTCGCAATGAACCAAACACTTACGAATTTCTCAGAAATCGTCCCTTGCCACAAGGGCTAAATATCCTGCTGGGATTATTGTTAGTTGCGAACGCAATCCGACTGACTTTGACAGGCTTCCAAGGTTATATAGTACAAAAGCTAGGGCAAAAAATCACCGCAGCAATTCGCCAAGACTTATTCCAGCATGTGACATCTTTAGCAGTACGGTTTTTTGACCGCACAGCCGTAGGTAAATTAATCACCAGAATCACCAGCGATGTGGAAGTCTTAGGCGATGTCTTTTCTACTGGGGCAATTGGGATTGTGTCCAATTTGTTTTCCATGCTGGTGCTTTTGGGTTTTATGTTTTCCATCCAATGGCAACTCACTTGTATGCTGCTATTGATGTTGTTACCAGTTACTTGGTTAATTGTTTACATTCAGCAACAGTACCGCAAAGCTAATTACAAAGGGCGAGAAGAACTTTCTATTCTGAACTCACAACTACAAGAAAATGTGGTTGGCATTAACGTAGTGCAGTTGTTCCGCCGGGAAAAATTTAATGCCGAATTGTTTCGCGCCACGAACAGCCGCTACACTCAGCAGATGGATAAAACCATCTTTTATGATTCATTTATTTCAGCAACCTTGGAATGGATTGGTCTGATTGCGATCGCAGCTGTTTTGGGCATGGGTGGTTGGTTACTGTTAGGAAAAAGTTTGGCTTTTGGCACTTTATCTGCATTTATCTTGTATGCCCAGCAATTATTTGATCCCTTAAGGGATTTTGCCGAGAAATTTACAGTAATTCAAGCTGGTTTTACCGCCATTGAACGCGTAGGCGATATATTAGATGAACCAATAGAAATCCGCGATCGCGCGAATGTCCGCTTCTCAATATTGGATGCAAAATTTGGCTACATAGACGAGATCGTTGCAAATCTAGAATCTCCAGACGTAACTTCCGCGCCTGAACTGGGAGAAATCCGTTTTGATCACGTCTGGTTTGCTTACAAAAATGATGATTACGTAATTAAAGACTTAGATTTCACCATTCATCCAGGTGAAAAAATTGCCTTAGTCGGCCCCACAGGTGCGGGTAAAAGTTCAATTATCCGTCTTTTGTGCCGTCTCTACGAACCCACCCAAGGACGCATTCTCATAGATGGCGTAGATATCCGGGAAGTACCACAGGCAGAACTGCGGCGCTACATGGCAGTAATTTTCCAAGAAGGCTTTTTGTTTGCTGGCGATGTTAAAAGCAACATTTCTTTAGGAGATGGCTATACCATTGAACAGATTCAACAAGCAGCAGAGCAAACCAACATTGCCCAGTTTATAGAAGAATTACCCCAAGGGTATGATACTCAACTGCGAGAACGGGGCACAAATATTTCTAGTGGTCAAAAGCAACTATTAGCTTTTGCGCGGGCTGCCATTCGCAATCCCCAAATATTGGTACTAGATGAAGCTACCGCTAGTTTAGATGTTGGCACAGAAGCTTTAGTTCAAGAGGCATTAAACCAGCTATTGCTTAGACGTACCGCGATTATTATTGCTCACCGCCTGTCTACAATTCGCAATGTAGACCGGATTTTTGTTCTAAAGCGGGGCGAATTAATCGAACAGGGAAGTCACGATCAACTACTACAAGAAGGAGGGCTTTATGCCACTTTACATAACTTGCAAATGTTGGGAGCTTAGGATATTTTCAGATTGAAGAAGAATTCTGACTCCAGAATTCTTCTTCAGATCATGTTTATTTCAAGTTTTTTTTGAAAACTGGTATCAACCCCTGTGAAAGGTTTTCCAGTTGAATAGCAACCATACCTTCCGCAAAGCCTCTTTGAAACACATCTTTATTGCCTGAGTTTTTATAACCCAGTCCATCATAAAAACCTCTAGCAAACTCAATAGCTGCTCTGTCTTGGATTGGATTATTCATTCCAATCACATAATTGATGTATAGGCTAATTGCTATAGCAGTTTGTTCTGAATGACAGGCATTAAGTAGTACACACTTTACATAATCAGCGTGTAACTTAAATAGTGATGCCAACCCCTCTGGAGGGACAGGTTTATTATTTCCCCCATCATCTTCCAACAGCAAGCTGCCATCTTCCAAGCCATGCCCACAAAAATGGACGATTTGGGGCTGTTCTTCCGCAATAGCACGGCGGATATCTTGAGGACGTACAGCAGTTCTAATGCGAATTTCAAATAAATCCCGATTTGTAGCTCGTCGTATAGCTTCTTCAATTTCTCGAATTTCTCTATCTAAACGCAGTCCGTGAGGGATTGCTGCCAGAATTAATATTTTTTGCTTTTGGTTTATTAAATCCGAATTATCAGATTTATTCTGAGTATTTGAAGCTTTGTGTTCCACAGATTGCAACTGCTTTTCAATTTCATCTAACCTATCATTAAGCCCCTTAAGCTCATTCTCCTCATTTTTAATCTGCTGTTCGTATTTAAATTGACTTGATGGGTCAGTTTCAATAACAAGGGTTTTGCGTTCGCATCAATCTATCATTTCTAATATCCCACTCATTTTGCAGTGAATCTCTTTCCTTTTCCAATCTCCGACGTTGCTCATTTGATAGCATATTAAGTACTTGTAATAATAAAGTCTTTAATGAACTTGCATCACCCATTGCAAACTTTTGTGATTTAAATTGAGAGTTGGTATTTACTCATCTTTTCGCCAGATAATAACTCTCTTAAACCATAGAGAGTAAAACCATACGGCTAAGGAAAATTACCAATCCCACAGGGAGGCTCCAACGCAAAAAGTTTATTAGTTCAGCTATGATATATTTGTCTCCAAAGATACTTTCCAGTGCAGGGTTCATTACTGTTGCGGTAATTACTAGCATTAGAAACTGAAATCCAAAGCCAGTCCAGATAATCTGGTAAAAAATGTTCTCTGGCCCAAGTATTGGATAACGAATAGCCAATGTAAAACTGAGGGCCAACAGTGTTAAGATACTGCCGGCCCAAGAACTTACTCGCTGCTCTAGATCCGTAGTAGTTACCCACAGAGATACAATAGTTGGCAACAATAGAATCAAAGAATACGGAATAAACAAGCCCGGAATATGACTTGCAGAATTTCTTTTTACCATAATCTGAGCTTCTATTTGAGGGTAAAAATTTCCATCCCAACCTCTAAACCGAGAGGACACAAACTCAATATTATCGGGAGTCCAACCTGATAATTGCAATCCTTGACTCAAGCCGGAGAAGTCGATATCAGATTGGTCTTGTCCAAAGATAACTTTGTTTATACTGTAGCTAGAAGAAGTCAGACGTATCGGCAAAGCCTGGGTATCAAAGGGAAAGGATGCCAATTCCAACTTGTTTTCAAAAGTGGCAGTTAACCGTTGGTTATGGACTACCCTACCATCAGCATACAAAAATAATCCGTCTTCTTGGCGCAGAGGTTTCTCTGCCAAATTAGTGATTTTTACCTGGGGAGTCCATAGCTTTGCTAACCTAGCTGTCGCTTCCTCACCATTAAACTGCTGCTGATCTACACCAAAAATTTTGACATCAAAAGCCTGTCCAGGATCTTTCCAGCGAAGCAGCAAGTCAATGTCGGCGGTAAATGTGCCTGCTGATTCATTAATTTTAGAGATATTGTTGACAATCAATGCAACCCTTACTGTTAGTGGGTTGGGAACGTTGGCAGGAAATGCAATTACAGGTTTAGCTGTAATTGTTGTTAAAGGTTTGGCTGTACTTGCTGTTACAGGTTTAGCTTTACTTTCTGTTAGAGGTTTAACTGTAGTTATTGCAGTAGTAGGCACTTTCTCTTGAGCTTGGGCACTGACTCCCCACAGTATCAAGCTCAGACAAAGACCTAAGAAAACTCTAATGTAATGACGATTAAGCATTATTCCTCAAAAGTCCTAATTCTTTTTTCATATCGGTGAACCGCTTTTGTAATAGTTCAAAACTTTTAGCAATCTGTCCAACTTCGTCTCGACGAGCAGATAGGTTGTCTACAGTGATGAAGACATCATCCCTAGCTGTATTTGCAATCAGATTATCCAGTGCCAGTATGGGACGCATCAGTAAGCCATTGAACAGTACCCATACTGTTCCTGTCAGCACAATTACCTGTAAGATTGCCAAAACGATATTATTCACCAGAACTGCTCTAGCTTGACTAGTCAGGGATTGGAAATTGCGCCCAGCTACAATCACACCAATTTTTTTTCCTTTAAAATCCAGTAGAGGAACAAGGGCAATGCCATAGTCAATTCCGTTAATATTCTCAATCTTCAACGTCACATCATTAGCTTTGGTCAGTAGGTCAGGGGAAACAAGAGAGCGGATAACCTGCCAATTTGTGGAATCTTGATTCCGTAATCCTCCGATAATGCGCTCAGGATCAGCCTTGGAAGTAAGTGTGGCGATTGTAGACATGAGTACTTCATCTACAAAGACACCTCCCTCAAAACCAGTGACGTTCTTGAGTGCCTCCAGAAGAGGCTTAAAATCTAGAGCAACTTCAAAACTACCGATGGGCCCCTGAGTATCGCTGACAGGAACAACTCCTCGAATACCCAATCCCCGCCGCCCAATTTCTACACCGCTTTGAGGTTCCTGCTTGCGATTAGTCATCACAACCATTTCCCGAAAACTACTTAGGTCTTCTTGTGGAGCGTCTGGAGCAAAGACTCGCAAGTATGATGTGGCAGGAGCCAAGTGAAATTGTCCTTCCGTAACACCAAAGCGATCCTTCTGAACTGTAAAGGACGGTAGTATAGTATCGAGCAGTTGGTTTCGGTTGTTGGTACGGAATGCTTGTTGAATAGAGGGTAAATGAGAAATTAAATCCGCCCGAGCTAGGGCTTTTGAACTTTGCTCTTGAATACTATTCTGGATTAGAGTTGCTGTTGTTTTCAATTCCTGTTTTCCAGCAGCATCAATCGATTGAAGTGCTGACTGATAGGAAGACAATGCTAGAAAAACTGCCGTTACCAGAACAACTAAGGTAACTAGAAATGGAACTTTAAATCGCAACTGCATAGAACTACTTCGTCCTTTTGTGAAGCCCTACTGGTACAACCACTTTTGTAGCTCCTGCACCAAACAACACTGCTAAAAACATACATTCAATTGCATATTTAGCAATCTGACCTGTACGTATTATTAAAATTGGCTGGCATTGTGGAGCTATTGCCACAAACAATTTATGTAAATAATGAGCATTATTGCATTCTTGCGTGTTTTCACCAAATTTCTGCAAAAAACTCAAAATAGTTGATAAATAAGGAATATGCTAAGTTTTTTCTACATTACATTCAATAGTTAAAGGAACACCACATTTAGAGCAAAACTTGTGAGACGACGGATTTTTAGTCTCACAATGAGTACAAAGAATTTGACCTTGGGGAAGTGCAGCCGATGGCGCTGAACTCTCTAATTTCATCGACTGCTGGACTAAATGTTGCTGAATTGCTTGGTTTCTTAATGTTGTGGCTATTAACCCATCAACCAAGCCCAAACCATTGCCACCACTATTATTAACTGCAACATCCGGTACTAGACGCATTTGGTGTTCACCTGCCGTCTCAATCATTCTCAGAGATGTGTATTCTTGACGACCAAGAGCATTAGCTCCTTCTCTCAATACATCTGCCTCCGCTTCTCCCATCATCCGCTGCGTCTGTGAATCTGCCTTAGCCTTCTCAATTTGCGCCTCAGCTTCCAGTTTGGCAATTTCCACACCCTTTTCTTTCCTCACCAAATCTTGTTGAACCTCTGCCAACTCCGTTGCCCGAACAAGTCCTTGGCGTTCGATTTCTGTCAATATTTGCTGCTGATAAGTCTTTCGCTGCTCCTGTGCAATTTTACGGTTGATCAGAATTTTTTCTAATTCATCAGGCAAATCAATTTCATTAATAAACGTGCCAACTGCTTGAACACCATAAGCAGTGAGGGCTGATTTAATATGGTCTATTGCTTCTCTTTGTCGATCGCTCCGATTAGCATGAAAGTCCAGGGCTTCATAATCTTGGGCTGAATTACGAAAGTAATTGTCAATCATCGACTCTAGTACCCTGGTGACAAGATTTTTGATTGAGCGAAACTTGATAGCATTTATAAAACCAGTAGTACGCCCAACCTTTGGATCTGATTCTAATGCCTCGCTTCCCAAAGAACCAACACGAGATATCATTTTGGGAGCATCTTGTCCAGCAACACTAATAACCTGTGTCACCTCAATATCAAAGAAAAATCCATCTTTGGAACGCAGTTTCAAAGCATGGAGTTGTGCGTCGTAGTTTGTTGGTGGTTTTTGTTTATTTGTCCAATTCAGCGTCACATCGTGAGTTGGAACTATTTCCACACTCATGATTCTGGGATTAATAGGATGCTTACCAGGATAGAGTGGAGTCTTGCAAACACCCTTGTAGCCAAGTTCAACAGGTTCACTACCAAGATTATTCTTAGGAGTCTTACCAACATGGGAGATTATTACCCCTACTGTCCCTGCTGGAATATTAGTCATTCCCTCTTGTTCAACCTTGACGAACCAGGGATTCAAGTTCCAAGAGCCTGAGGGCAAAATCTCCTCTTGTAAACCTCTGTACCCACCACCATCAATAAATTTCTGTGGGGTTTGGAAATTCTCATGACCCGATACAGGTGAGCCAGCAATTTCACCCGGTTTAATTGGAGCGCCATCGTAGGCAGTAACAATTCCAATTCTATCTGCTTCGATTGTATGCACCCGCAAATCTTTCGGGTTCATACCATGATCAAAAGCATTCACTGAAGTAATCACTGTAAATAGCTTGGTATTAATCCTGTAAGTGCCACCAGTCAAAATGCCTAGCTGCCGACCTTTTTCACCACCATTTTCTAGAAAAGCACGAGCATTTTGAAAATTATCGCATTCAACAAATTTACCTAAAATTCGCCCTGGTGGAATTGAGCTACCGTAGTTAGCGATGACAAGCCCAATTTCTCCGGCAGGAATCTTAATCACAGGCACTTTGAGAATGGTATGTATCCAAGGCCAATAGCCTTGATGCAAACCTGGGGAGAGCGTATCTGCCTGGCAACCAGATTCACCATTTAGAGCAATCAGTTGATGAGTTGAAAGAGTGGTATTGGGAGATTTAGAGTTAACTTTTTTGATTACAATCCCAACTTCATTCTCACCAATTTCGACTGAACCATACAGAAAATCCAAGGGATTCATATTGCAGTTGACTCCATATTTTTTGTCGGGAAGGGAATTATCAGTATTGATTTAGTATGTTAAATATTTATGTTTTATTAATATGTGTAAGAAGAAAATTCCTATGAGCAGTAATAAAAATTACGAAGTCGCTGACTCTTTCTTCAATCTACAACTTTTTGTTGCACACAAGTGCTAACGCGAAGAAAAAAACTGCGAAAACTTGGCTCCCACTCGTCCCAGCGCTGAACACTGTATCCAAAGGAAGGAAGATGACCCTCTTTAGCCTCTAAGCTCAAAGTAAAGTCAGCATATCTTAACCAATCGTTAGTCTGTCGCCAGCCTAGTTGATCAGCAAGTTTACGGTGAATAACGCCATCGAACTTGCCGAGTTGTCCGCCAATGCTACGCCAAATTCGCTGCTGCACAGTGAAGCCAAATTTTCCATTGCTATACTTGAGCCAGAGATAGTCAATCCACTCAAGATGGGTGCAAGGAAAGTTTAATAATTCTTCTTTCCTAATCCAACCCTGTTGTTCTCGCCCAACGAATTGAAGCATCAGCCGATATGTTTCACAGTCAGCTTCTTTCCACTGTTGGGCTTTCAAGAAGTTTTCTAGCTTGATGTAATCTGCCTTCCTCTCAAGACTTGGGTCAGCAGAAATAGGCTCTAAAATCTCTGGAAAATTATTGTTGATTTCTTGTTGAAACTCAACGGAAGGAAAGCTAACCCGTAGAATAACTGGAATCTGTCCTTCTAAAGTATCTTCTAGTTGAATAGCTACCAAACCTTCATCAAAAGCTCTTTGAAAAACATCTTGATTATCTAAAGCTTCATACCCCAAAGCATCATAAAAACCCTGAGCGAATGCAATTGCAGCCTTGTCGTTAATTTCATGATTCATTCCAATGACATAATTAATGTGCTGACTAATTGCAAGAGCAGATTTTGCTGAATGGCAGGCATTGAGCAGCACGCAGTTGACGTAATTGACGTGCAACTTAAACAATGCCGCCAGCCCTTCTGGTGGGACGTTTTTATTGTTGCCCCCATCGTCCTCCAAAACCAAGCTGCCATCTGCCGTACCGTGTCCGCAAAAGTGGACAATTTGGGGGCGTTCTTCTGCGATCGCCCTCCGAATATCTTGAGAACGTACAGCAGTCCTGACCCGAATCTCGAACAAGTCCCGTCTTGTCGCTCGTCGGATGGCTTCCTCAATTTCTCGAATCTCCCGATCTAAGCGCAGACCGTGGGGAATTGCTGTCAGAATCAAAATTTTTTGGTTCTGAGTACTTTGTCCTGTCAAGATGTTAGGTGGGGGATCTAATGGTGTCATCATCTAATATTTTGTAAACAGCATATAGAGGCAGCCTTGTTGTTCTTTCCCTGTATATGCTTTTTCAAATCATCCGAAATGTTAATGTGCATTTCTTTAGTAACCGCTCAATAATCCAAGGTAAATCGCTCAGTGACAAGCCTCAAATGGCGTAAAATCGTTCCTGAACTGGTAGTTCGCCCCGATTTATTGAGCGGATACTTTCTTTAGTTGTTTGGGCATTCATACAATTGGTTCTGACATGAATAAAACTACAAAAGTAAAAATGGCAATTCCATAAAAATGCCACTTTGTTTAGAGGGTAAAAGCATTCGTCACAGAGTTAGCAATATCCCTTTTAACTTGTAACTCCTAAAAAAATCCCCACCCAGGCAATCTTCTCAAAAGAAGTAGGGGAATTATTTACTCTCTCTAAAATCAGCACTCGCCCTCTCAAAAATCGTGCTGATTTGGAATTAGAGTTAGATATAAAAGCTAAAAAATTAGACTTATACCAATTTAATATGAAGCTGCATAGAATAAAGCTTCCAGGATAAAGTTGTAAGAAGAGACAGAAATTACCTGCTCAAAAGTAAGTTGGTCGAATATTTCTTGGATGCGCTCACGTAAAGCTTGTAAAGAAGAAAAAAGTTGATTTTTGAGTGGTTTTTTGAGGAGTTGCCAAAGCCTTTCAATGGGATTGAGTTCAGGGGCTGAAGGTGGTTGAAACAAAGGAATAATATTTTCTGGCCAACGGAGTTTTGAACTTGTATGAGCAGGTGCTTGGTCAATCTGTAAAATAGCGTAATCACTACCTAATTGCACAGATAGCCAGTCCAAAAACTGTTGAAAACACTCACCATCCAGTTTTGGATATTCATAATATTGTGATCTCCAGTCAATGGTTCAATTGCACCATAAATCCAAAAGTTTTCCCGTGGCCATTTCACCTCAACCGTGGGCTTGACTCCTGAAGCTGTAATCACTTTTCCTGTAAGAGTTTTCAGTCCAACCCTAGTTTCATCCTGACACAGGTAGCGAACACACTTGCCGGGTGCTAGATGTTCTTCTAGACAATTGAGTATGATACCGAGTTTTTTTTAAACTCAGATACCAACTTTTCGTCCTGCTTATGGCTTTGAGGACGTGGTACTTTTAGTTTTGCTCCTAATCGATATCGAACCCATGCATAAACCGTTGCATATTCTATCTCTTGTCCATGTTCTTCTTTCAACCACTCAACTATTGCACCATAACTACTAAAGCCTTTTCCTGTTTTTAGCTCCTCCTCAAGTGCTGCGTAGTTTACCGCCGTAGGCATCGCAGCATCATCCATTTTCCGTTTTGCTCCTGGTGCCTTTTTGATTTCTAATAAGCCTGATATCCCATCAGTTCTGTACTTCTGCAACCATCTCGTGACCGTTGAAGTATCTTTTGCCAAGCGTTTTCCGATTTCTTGCTGCTCCTTAACTGTAGCGAACTGCAAACATAAACGCTTCAAACCGCAAACAAGGCAATTTTGAAACCACATTAACTGCAAATAAAGGGGGTCTCAAAACCACAATAATTGCAAATGAAATTGCAAACATAATTTTCAAACTGCAAACAAG
>NZ_DASQZC010000073.1:0-13843 GCF_035638895.1 Nostoc sp.
CATACGTGTCAACTTAACGCAAAACCCTGGCAATGACGTTATATCAAGCTTACTCAATTACCAATTAAGTCGTCGGAACCCCACCCCGCTTTTGTCTAGCGACAAAACCTCCCCTCCCCGTTCACGGGGAGGGGATTAAGGGGTGGGGTAAAACGCCTGTGGGATAAGCGTTTTTACTTAAGTTGACACCAATGCACATCTGTGCACTCTTACCGGTGTACTACTGAACAAATCATTAATTAAGCAAAGGCAAAAATTGGCGAATTAACCCGATTGTCACTGCTGGCAATTCCAACTGGGGTGTTAACCCCACATCTTCCAACTGTTGAAAAAATCGGATTGCTTGGGGATTAATTTCGGCAAGGCGGCGACCAATTGAGGGGCCTGTAAATTCCGACCTTTGTCCCCAAATAATGGCGGTGGGAGTGGTCAGTTGTTGAATATAAAGGGATAAATCAAAGCATAAATCGCCACGGACAAAAGAGAGTGCTGCATACTCAGCATTAGGCTGTAGGGCAGATTGTAAATAAGCATCTACAATTTCTTGGTACACTCGATTAGATTGAGCAAATTGCCGTTGCTCTAAGAAGCTGCGAATACCCCCACTGGTGGCTACTCCAGTGCTGTAAAGTAAACGGTCAACAAGG
The DNA here is from genome assembly GCF_035638895.1 of Nostoc sp. Taxonomy (GTDB): domain Bacteria; phylum Cyanobacteriota; class Cyanobacteriia; order Cyanobacteriales; family Nostocaceae; genus Nostoc. Next base: position 648 of record NZ_DASQZC010000073.1, read on the forward strand.
GGAACGCTGATTAACTGGGCAAAAAAACTACGGGAGTAGTCTTCGCCAAAGTCGGAAAGTCCGGCGGGGGTAGTGAGAATTAAAGACTTGAATAAATCAGGATAATCTGATGCTACTCGAATTGTAAAGGCTGCGGTCAAAGAAGAAGCGATCGCTGTTACTGGTCCGGTACAAGTCTGCTCAAAAAACTCCCGAATCGTGATTAAATAATCTTCAATCTTATAACTCCGTACTGGATGCTCAGACCTACCCCAACCGATTAAATCTGGCGCAATGACCCGATATTCTGCGGCAAAAGCCGGATATACTTTCGACCACTCATAAGCAGAAGATCCACCACCAAAGGCGTGCAGAAACACTAAAGTTTCCCGATCATCTTTTGCTGTAAAATTTTCCTGCCAAGGTGATCCAGTGGCTGTATAATATACCATCCTACCTAGTGAGGTATTTATAGAGCGTTGTTCAAATCCTTGTGGTTGAAACATAAGTAATTTTTGTTGACTGTAGTATTTAAGTAGTACGAGTAATAGAGTCTTTCAGGAGATACGTAGATACGGAGAGAGCATTTGATAATTTATCCGCGTTACCGCATTTTCTTTAGTCACCTCAGAATACTTACCTATTTAGCTCAAACTCCTCACTCATTGTTATTATCGACGAACCAATGACTTTAGAACTTCTGCCTACCATTAAATTAAGTAGATATAAAATTACTAGATTACTTATAAAGATTTGGTGATTTTTTTCATAATAAAAAGTGACTGAGTGTTGAAATTACTGTCATGCAGGGGTTTTCATGGTAGCAAGTATCACTAAAGCGTGAATCAAATATAAGTTTTTATGCTAGTCTATCAAGAAACTCATAAATAATTTTGAGCGTCAAGAAGATTCAAAATGCTTATTTTAACAAGCTATTAATTCTAGTTCGACATGTAAAAACATAGCTTTTGATGTATTACTAAATCTAATTATTATCTAAGTAATGGTAAGACGGAATGTCATGGTACAGGCTACTCTTCAATTAAATAAACTACCAACGATTGAAGACGCTAAATTTGCACTTGACTTTAATATACAAAATGAAATTAAAGTTTCAGCTTGGGGGGATCAGGTCGAGTCAGCTATTGACGCTGGCAGAGTGACTGTACCTACTTGTATTTGTTTAAACTTAGAAGACTTAAAGTGTTTTGAACCAGTAGAGCGCCAATATGAACGCTGGGGAGTAATTTTTCACAATTCTATAGCAATACAGCCATCAAATCCAGCATTTCCAGCCTATTCAGGGCTAACAGTTTTAATGGGAGCGCCTAAAAGCGGATTTTTAGAAGCTACTTTCTTGCGTCCGGTTAATTCGGTTAGCGCCTTTGTCACTAGTTCGCAACGGTTAGTGCTTTCCGCCTACGATCGCGATCGCCAACTCATTGCTCAAACTGTACTACCAAGCGCCAATCTTGCCAATTCAGACTCGGCAATTTCCCCCAATAGCTTATTATCTATAACTGGGGATAACATCTACAGCGTTACCTTCTGTGCTTTTGATGGGCAATTCACCCTTGATAACTTTCGTTTTTGTCTTTAAAAAGCTTTTATACCCTTGCTCTGAGCCATTTAAAATGGTATCTTGATTTCCGCCGTGCTGGACTAATCTACTATAGACCTCTTGCATAAATCCAAAATAAGAAGCCTACCCCGCCAAAGCTGCGCTTTGTCTCCCCTCCCCTTGATAAGGGGAGGGGTTGGGGGTGGGGTGTTAGGGACTTTTGCAAGAGGTCTTATGCTGTCCTTAAAAATCGCGCATCTTGTGGTTTGGGTCTTCACCCTTTCTTCAACCGTAGTAAAACTTATACAATAGTTAATTTCGTAATCAAGTAGGTAAACACTGTGGCACAGGCTTCGTCTTCTTGGCAGCAACTGATCAACCAGATCCCTAACTGGAACTGGTCGCATCCATTGTTCAAGACAAAGGGAGCAACAAAGCAGCAAACATTTAAGCGCTTCTCTGGGCCTGGAGGCTTTCTTGGGTTCTTGACAATTGTTGTTGCCATGTTGTTGTGGAACTGGATGCTGCTATTGGCTCTCTCAATCGGCGTTGGGATAATGGTATTGGTTTACTCAATGCAGGAGTGGGACTGGCAATTACACTGGTCTAAGATACGTAACTTCTTAAAAAGTTCAAATCGTCGGTTAGCTTTAGCAGTCATAAGTGGTGGTCTTGCTACTGTCACTACTTATATGGCCGCTGCAATTTGGGTTGACTCTCACAGTTCCTGGATTGCTGCTGGTGCTATTGTGCAAGGCGTGGGAACACTGTTGACTTTAATTTTATTGGTCTGGCAAATTGTCAACTTTTATGAAAATCGAGAAGAAGACCACCTCGATCAGTTGTTGGTAAATTTAACAGAAAAAGAAGATCCATTAAAGCGGATGATTGCCCTACGTCAACTAACTAAAGTCATCAGCCGTAAGCGAGTTGATTCTTCAGTGCAGCAAGATATTGTCAAATGCTTGCAACTCCTACTCAGTCGAGAAGAAGAAGTTGCGATCAGAGAGGCAGCTTTTAAGAGTTTACAAGCCTGCGATGACCTCCGGTCGGTCGGAAACCATCGCTTACAAGTTCTACCCCCCAAAACAGCATCAACTTTCACACCCGTATCAGCAAAAGTCAAGCACCACATTTATTAGTTATTTGTCCTTTGCAAATGACCAATGACCAATGACTAATGACAAATAACTATTTTCGAGACAACTGTCCATTGCGAACTTGCACTACCGGATGATTGCATCGCCGTACCAATTGTTCATCGTGAGTGCTAACAATTACTGTAGCTCCAAAGGAATTTAACTTCTGGAGAATCTGAATCACTTGCCAGGAATTATCTGGATCGAGATTTCCAGTCGGCTCATCCGCCAGTAGTAGGGGTGGTGTACCAACGATCGCACGAGCAATACTCACCCGTTGTTGCTCTCCCCCAGATAGTTGATCTGGAAAGCAGTCAGCTTTACTCAGTAAACCTACCAGCTTCAAGGTTGGTTCTAAGCGTCGTTGAATTTCTTTACGGGTATACCCTTGAGCTTGCAGCACAAAAGTCACATTTTCCGCTACTGTTCGCTGGGTAATCAGTTTGTAGTCTTGAAAGACAATGCCAATTCGTCGCCGCAATAATGACAAGCGATCGCCCCGTAAACCCGCTACATTACATCCATCAACAATTACTTCTCCCTGCGTCGCTAACTCCTGGCCATACAACAGTTTCAAAAGCGTTGATTTACCAGAACCACTTGGCCCTGTGATAAACAGAAATTCTCCCTTTTTTACCTCAAGGTTCGCATTTAACAAGGCGTGAGTGCCATTAGTATAAGTCTTGCTTACAGATTGCAATTGCACCTTGACAGTAGTATTGCTAACCTGCTGTTGAGTTTTATTGTCCTCTCTATGAACTGAGTTGTTTGTTTTAACTTGAGTTGTTAATACTGGCATTGTTAAATTTTCCTTATCCCCACAACCAAATAGCTTACGGGTTTAGATTAGCTTATTCCTCTCAAAAATAAGGATTCCCAGGTTTTGCCTGGGAATTGAAAATTTAACAAAGAAAATTTAAATTTTTTGAAGACTTTAATACGAACTAAGTAATAGCACCCATATATAACTTAGCATTCCCTACTCCCCACTCCCCACTCTCAACTAATTGCACCCCTTGCCGTCAAACGATAAACAAACGCTTTCACAGCAAACGCTGGCAAAGCCAACATCCGCCGCCAACGCCAAGGTTCTTGATAAAGCCGATACAACCATTCCAAATTATTATTTCCTAACCAGGCGGGAGCGCGAGTTTTAGTTCCCGACCAAATATCAAAACTACCACCAACACCAATCCAAATTGCTTGGGGACACAAATGGCGGTTTTTGGCAATCCATAACTCTTGACGTGGCACTCCCAAACCGACAAAAATCACTTGTGGCTGCAATTGAACCAGAGTTTCTCGCAATTGTGCTTCTTCTTCTGGGGAATGGTAGCCTGAGTGAGTGCCTACTATACTCAAATCTGGAATTTGCTGCTGCCAAAAATCTGCCGCAGTTGAGGCTACTCCAGGCGCTCCTCCATAGAAAAAAACCTTTGCCCCTGTTTTCTCTTGCCCGATTTCTTGCAAAAGTTTTTCTGCTAGTTCAATCCCTGGAAAACGCTGCACTTTTTGCCATAATAGCCATCGCAAATACAGAACAACCCCAGCTCCATCTGGAATCACTAGTTCAGCATTTTTAATGACCTGAGCTAGGATTTGATTCTGCTCTGCCTGCATAGTCATTTCTGCATTGAGCGTTACTACATGAATTCCTCTGCCTGCACGCAGGCATTCTAACAACCAGCCTGGATAGTTAGCCATCACATGAACTGGTATTCCCAACACTGAAAATGCTTCATTGCCTTTAGACATAGCCTATTCTGGATTAACCTCACACCAGATTTACTTGAATGTTAAGTTTATCAAATTTTTTATATTAGAACTTAAGCACGAGAGATTCCCATTGCCCTGCAACAATAGAAAGCATAACTAATTAGTCTTGGGCGCTTGTACTTGGGCTGAACCAGTCCAAATTTGATTGTTGAAGTGTAATATTCTACTAAGTATAAAACGCTTAACTCGTAACTCTGGTTCCGGGAACAGAAACCCCCACTATACTACTTGCAATTAGTGTGGGAGTATATCACAAAATTCGACTTTCTGGTTAAGGTAGTGTAACGGTCTGAAGTTGACTATGAGTAAAATTCGTATCGCTCTGATTGAAGATCATGACCTAACTCGTGTAGGTATTCGGACAGCACTACTGCAAAAGGATGACATTGAAGTTGTAGGTGAAGCTGCCAATGCTGCTGAGGGGCTAAAGATGTTAAAAATGGTACAACCAGATATTGCCATTATAGATATTGGTTTACCAGATAAGGATGGCATTGAACTGACACGGGAGGTAAAATCTACTGCTAATGGGCAGCAGCTATTAACAAAGGTGTTAATTTTGACACTACGGGATAACAAAGAAGCTGTATTAGCAGCTTTTGCGGCTGGTGCAGACTCTTACTGTATGAAAGATATCAAATTCGATAATTTGCTGGAAGCAATAAGAGTAACTTACAATGGCAACGCTTGGATCGATCCCGCGATCGCTCGGATTGTATTACAACAAGCGCAACAAAATCCCCAAAAATTGGAATCAGCTTTTGTAGATACTAAGACCATTGCCTCTAACCCTGATTATGTCGAGAATCTAGAAGGAATTCAACCTTACACCCTGACAGAAAGGGAATTGGAAGTGCTACAGTTGATTGTCGAAGGTTGTAGTAATGCATTAATTGCTGAAAGGCTTTATATCACTGTTGGGACTGTTAAAACTCACGTTCGCAATATTTTGAATAAGCTATGTGCCGATGACCGTACCCAAGCAGCAGTCCGCGCCTTGCGTTCTGGGTTAGTAGGATAAGATTAAATTGAGTCAACAGTTATCAAGTTTTAAAACACTGATAACTGATAGCTGTTGAAAATGATTAGTTATTAATTTTTGGTTGATTCTCAGGTGGGATAAAAATTATATTATCTCGCCATTCAAATATGTGAAAACTAAAGTCAAATATGGCTGAAATCGGGGTGGACAAACTTAAGCTCATGGTGGTAGATGATGAGCCAGATAACTTAGATTTACTCTACCGCACTTTTAGGCGAGATTTTCAAGTATATAAAGCCAATCATGCCTTTGGCGCACTGGAAATCTTGGATCAGTTTGGTGAAATGGCGGTGATTATTTCTGACCAAAGAATGCCAGAAATGAATGGCACCGAATTTTTTAGTCACACCGTAGAGCGCTTTCCAGACACGATTCGGATTTTGTTAACTGGTTTTACTGATGTCGAAGATTTGGTGGATGCGATTAACTCCGGTCAGGTATTCAAGTACATTACCAAACCCTGGAATCCTGAACGGCTCAGAGCCTTAGTTGAGCAAGCCACTGATACATATCGTCTAGTTAAGAAGCGCACCCAAGAGTTGGGTCGGGCCCTACAGCGAGAATCTTTGTTTAATGCTGTAACAACGGCAATTCGAGAGTCTCTAGACTACGACAGTATGCTGCAAAAAATTGTCGCAACTATTGGACAAACATTTGAAGCTAGCAATTGCTTGCTCAGACCAGTAGAGGGCGATCGCCTCACACAAGACCAGTTCTTATACCGCGATCCGAAATCAGATGTATCAGATTGCTTCTTCGACCCCAGTGTTTTAATTGAAAAAGTGCTGGAAACCCGTCATTATCAACTTGCTCAAGATGTATATGAGGGTAATCCTTCTCACCATCTGGTAGTGCCACTTAGCTATCAGCAGCATTTATTGGCTGTGCTGGTTCTTCACCAATGGGGACGCGATCGCCCTTGGCAAGATGAAGACATCCAACTGATTGCAGGTGTTGCCGAACAAGCAGCCTTAGCCCTATCTCAAGCAAAACTCTACCAGCGCCTCCAAGAAAAGCAACAGCAAATTCACAATGAGTTGGAGGTAGCCCGCCAAATTCAATACAACTTGCTACGCCAAACTTTACCTGACATCAAAGGTGTGAAGGTGCAAGCCTGCTGTTACCCAGCGCGGGAAGTAGGAGGCGATTTTTTTGAAGTTTTTGTCCATCCTAAAGGCGATTTGTGGTTAGCAGTGGGTGATGTCTCTGGAAAGGGTGTCCCAGCTGCTTTATTTATGGCTAGTATTATTTCAGTATTGCGCCGAGAATTATCTCAAGAAGCACCAGCCGAGCCAAATGTGGTCATGCAGAACCTCAACCACGCTCTCAGTGAAGACTTAATTAGCAACAATTATTTCATTACTCTTGTGTTAGCTTGTTATACCCCTAGCACGAAGGAACTTGTCTACACTAATGCTGGTCATATTTATCCACTGTTATGGTCACGTCAAGGTGCTTTAAATGACAATCCCAATTACTTGAAAGTTCGCAGTGTTCCTTTGGGGATCTTGCCTAAGTGGCAGGCACAGTCTGGTCGCTTGGTTCTCGCGGCTGGAGACACATTGTTACTGGCCAGCGATGGAATTACAGAAGCTACGGTATCAAATAGCTTTGCTCTTCCAGGAAAAACCGAGTCTGGCGTTGACCCAGTTAACCGTTCTATGCTGAATCAAGATGGTCTTTGGCAACTTTTGCAACAAGAGGAACAACCGCTTTCTCTTAACCATTTACTAGCTCGCATCCAGGCAGACAACCACGTTCAAGAAGATGATCAAACTATACTTTCACTGGAGATTTTGTAAGTAATGAAAAGTGAGCTTCACGTACCAAGTGACTTGAGTTTTCTGAATATTGTCGAAACCTGGCTGCTGGGATGCTTGAAAATCCAGTTAGGAGAATCTGTAGACTGGTCACGACAATCAAGCCGTTTGAGATTGGCTTTAGTAGAAGCTTACTCAAATGCAGTCCGTCATGCCCACAAGGACAAACCAAATTTACCTATTTTACTACGTTTGGAAGTTAAAAATCGGGATCTTGCCCTCGAAGTTTGGGACTACGGCGAAGGCTTTGATATGTCTGACTACTATGCTCCAAACCCGATGGAAAAACAAGAGGGTGGTTATGGTTGGCTAATTATGAATCGTCTTATGGATAAAGTAGACTACCAGTTGCAGATTGATGGTGCCAACTGTCTAAAGTTAGAAGCTACTTTACCCGAATTAGTGAATTGACACTCCCCCGTCAAACTGACGTTGTGACGGGAGATGCAAGATCACAGAAACTTGCTTTTTGGTACAAGTAGCAACGAGTCTTACAACTTCTCCAAAAGCTTAAAGTCCGGTATACCCTACCGTATTTGCACTATACGTGTCTTTTTACTTATCCTAATTATGCTGCTTCGTTTTCACAACTATAGGAGGTTCTTTTGACTGATAATATTTTATCACAAACCCTGCCCACGATTCATGTCACCACCAAACTTTCTGTCGGTTGGCTCTTGCGTTCCTTGTGGTGAGAGTCGTCTCGTGGAAGAGAGATAGACAAAATTTACTACTTTTCAAGTAATGTGTTATGTAAATTTACTGTGATTGGATTTTGTTTTGGGTAGGATCAAACATTGCCTAAGGTATTATACTTATTTACTAGTTTTCACGACGTAAAGAAAGTAACTCTTGGGGAGAAGCTAAAAGTTTGATTTTAGTATATGAAATTTGCCGTTGTTGGTTGAGGATGAATAACCACAAGACATTCACACTACACCACGAAGTTTGTGCTTTGCCTGTTACTTGCACTTGAATTGTAGCATTTTCTAAAGCCTCAGCTATTCCCGTATTGGGATAAGCTTTAATGTTTTGGCCTTCTTGTTTTAAGTAGGCAGCGATCGCATGTGTTCCCACAATATCAGATTCAAATGGTGGACGCATTACACCATCTTCCGCAAATAAGGCAGCAGTTGCCTCAAATTCTCCTGCATTTAAGGTTTCAAAGTAACGCAGTACACTTGTTTCTGTAATTCCCTCAATTTGGAATTCTTGTTTCAACTGTTCAGCAGAGGTCACGTCGCTTCGCTCCAAATTCAAAATTTAAAACTAACAATCTCCATAAATTTATTTATGGAGTTGTATCTTTTTTTACGATAAAGTAAAAATATCTGTATTATGTTACCTAAATATTAATTTCAATACAAAAATAGCTAAAAAGAAACCTGCTGTTGAGATAGATTGCCACATTTGTATAAATCTTCCTGACGATGGTAGAGATGTTGCAATCTAGCGGTTTTCAATTGCATAGAATACAGACCACTCGTAGGGGCACAGCATTACTGTGCATTTACCATGTTTTGAATCCAAAGGAAAATTTCTATAAATAAAATTTATATATAGGGTAAGCAACAAATGTTAATCAAATATATTTACTAAGTAATGTAAAATTAAATCGCCTTTATTTAGGCAAAATCCAGATAAAAAAAATGAATCAGTATTCCGTAACAAGCAGCAATGTAGTGAAAGAGAAAGCCGGCGAGTTGGGTTTTCACAAAGTTGGAATTGCTGCTGTAGATAGGGTAGATGCTATAGAAGCGCAGAGGTTACAAGCATGGATTGAACTGGGTTATCACGCTGATATGGAATGGATGGCTAACCCAAAACGTCAGGATATTCGCAAAGTTATGCCAGAGGCGCGATCGCTAGTGTGTGTGGCGCTAAATTACTATACGCCACATCAACGGAAAGAAGGCGAGGAATACGCCAAAATTTCTCGTTATGGCTGGGGAAGGGATTATCACAAGGTAATGCACAAAAAACTCAAGCAGCTAGCCATCTGGTTAGAATCACTTAGTGAAGGTGTATTAGCTCGTTATTATGCAGACACTGGCCCAGTGCAAGATAAAGTGTTGGCTCAACTTGCCGGAATTGGTTGGATTGCCAAAAATGGTAATGTGATTACACGGGAATATGGCTCTTGGGTATTTTTGGGAGAAGTGTTGACTAATTTGGAATTAGAGAGCGATCGCCCGCATACAGAACACTGTGGTAGCTGTACTCGTTGTCTTCAGGCTTGTCCTACGGGTGCAATTACTCAGCCTTTTGTCGTGGATGCTAATCGCTGCATTGCTTATCATACGATTGAAAATCGAGCAGAGGAATTGCCAGAGACAGTAATACCCAATTTACAAGGCTGGGTTGCTGGTTGTGATATTTGCCAAGATGTTTGTCCTTGGAATCAACGTTTTTCCCAAACAACCGATATTGCAGAGTTTCAGCCTTATCCTGGGAATATTGCTCCCAAACTGCTAGAATTAGCCCAAATCTCAGATCAGGAGTGGGATAAACAATTTACAGCATCTGCCTTGCGGCGGATTAAGCCAGAAATGTTACGACGCAACGCCCTAGCTAATCTTGACGCATCCAGGCGAAATAATGACCCCGAAAGTAATTATTTTTGATTTTGATGGCACTATTGCCGATACAGTAGATGCCCTTGTAAGTATTGCCAATCGTCTAGCTATAGACTTTGGTTATAGACACATAAGCCCAGAGCAATTATCCTTCCTTAAAAACTTAACATCTAGGGAAATTATTAAATACTCAGGAGTTTCTCTATTTAAGATACCTTTTTTAGTTAAAAAAGTTAAAGGAGAGTTAAAAAATAAAATCCCAGAATTAAAGCCAATTCCAGGAATTAAAGAAGCATTAACGGAACTCCAGAAGGAAGGATATAAATTAGGAATTATCACTTCTAATTCTAAAGACAATGTTACGCAATTCCTTACAATGAATGATTTAAATCACCTATTTGATTTTATCTACTCAGGAATTACGATTTTTGGTAAAACAACCATAATCAATAATGTATTAAGGCAACATCAACTCCAACCTCAAGAAGTTATTTATGTTGGAGATGAAACCAGAGATATCGAAGCATCAAAGAAAGCAAATATCCAAGTGATTGCAGTAACTTGGGGCTTTAATTCACCGCAAGTACTAGCCAAGCAAAATCCAGATTATTTAATTCAGCACCCTAGCGAACTATTAGAAGTGATGAATGGTCATTAATTAATCAATAGTCAAAAGTCGATAGGGAAAATCTTAACTATTGGCGATTCACCAAAAGAGTAGGGTGGGCTATGTATATCAATGCCCACCCTAAAAAATAGCAAAATATCTGGAAAACTTAATTTTTCCGTTCACCCATTTCCAAAGCTTGTTTTACTAAATCATCAGTGACATTAGTTACACCCTCAGTCTTAGAATTCCCAACTTCCTTTGCTAACTCGAGAAAATCATCAGGATTACCAGTTGACTGCGCTTGAGTTGTTGTCTCTACTGGTTTAGAGATTTGATATTGAGGTGCAGTGGCTGCATCGGCTGCTGCTGCGCCTTCACCTGTGCGATCAATTTCACTAACGCTGAATTGTTGTGCAGTTGCATAATCAGCATCAAAATCGACCTTTGGCGCTTTTTCTTCACCACTAGCTATGCTTTCGGCAGCTAATTGAGCATCATGGGTGGGAGCTTCATTAACATTGGGCTTTACTTCATCAGGCATAATTAAAATCCTTAGCTTAAATTTTTTATTGCTTACTCGAAAGAGCATAACAAAGTCATGAGCTACTTTACTTGCTCCCTTGGGAGAGGCTTTACCTCTATTAAAAGATAGATTAAAGCTGCGATTTGCAATTAATATAACTCTTTCTCTTGATAGTAGAATCTGATGCTCAAACTTTGGTAAGCCTTAGTTTAACGTGTAAAATTTCTTTGGAAATAAAATTATGACCGCAAGTTACGATAAAACTATTTCTCAAGCCCAGAGCAATGAATCTCAAAATTTGGTAGATGCATTTAACAATTTAGATACCGATGCAAAATTAGCCTGGTTCTATTTAGTTTATAAAAAAATGGGTGATTCTATCACACCAGCCGTTCCATCTGCTGCCGAACCTGAGTTAGCACCACTTTTGCTAGGAGATTATTTTGAGTTATCAGATGAGCAGCAATTAGATATTATGCGGGATATAGTTAACCGCAAAGATACAGAATATTCCCGTGCTTATGGGGCGATAAAAGAAAACAATCAGCTGTTAGTTTGGTATGCTTGGGCAGTAGCTATGGGGGATAAGGTGGTTGACTTACCAGCTAGCTATGAACCAACTAAGGCAATTACTGATCTGGTTTCCCAGATTGAAGGATTAGATTTTGATGAGCAAATTTCGGTGTTTCGGACAATAGCTGGTGAAGTGGGTTACACCGATGTTAAGCCAATTGAGACGCAAGCACAAACTGGAAAAACGTCTAGTTTGTAATCGTAACTGGCGACTAGTACCGCAAGGCGGAAGTCGCCCCTTTTGGGGAATTAAAAATTAAGAATTAAAAATTAAAAATTTAGGAATTTTTCTCAATTTTTAATTTTACATTTTCAATTTTTAATTGGAGCGTACTCTAAGGGAGAAGCAAGCTACGCGCAGGGTCTGGTAGAGAAGCGACGGTCAAAAGTCAAAAGTCACCATGCTTTAATTTTGAGTTTTCTGCCTGTAATGAAATGGTAGGTCATCTCCGCCGGCCTAGACTAGAAGTCTCGGCTATACAAACAAAGTCCGCCTATCCTGTGAGAAAGCCAAGGGTAGGCGGACTTTAATAAGTTATGACATAGCAACGCTACTCAAGTCAGATGGTGTCAGATTGGAGTGTACTACTTGACCATCTCGAAACCAAACGATGCGCTGGGTTTGACGAGCAACTTCTGGTTCATGAGTTACCATGACAACGGTAATTCCACTGGCATTGAGTTCGCTAAAAATATCTAAGACTTCTTGGGTTGTGCGCGAATCAAGTGCGCCTGTGGGTTCATCGGCTAAGAGTACCACAGGACGATTAACGATCGCCCGCGCGATCGCTACTCGTTGTTGTTGTCCACCAGATAGTTGAGTTGGTTTGTTGTTGAGGCGATTTGCTAAACCTACTCGCGTCAGAGCTTCTGTTGCGCGATCGCTTCTTTCTTTTGGGTTCACACTAGCATACACCATTGGCAACATCACGTTTTCTAGTGCTGTTAGTTGGGGCAATAAATGGAATTGTTGAAACACAAACCCCAGCTTTTTATTACGGATGTGTGCTAATGAGCGATCGTCCATTTGGGCTACATCGAGGTTATCTAAGTAATAATGTCCGTCTGTGGGACGGTCGAGACAACCGATAATATTCATGGCTGTGGATTTACCAGAACCAGAAGGCCCCATGATTGCACAATATTCGCCCTGTTCCACGATTAGGTTGACATCATTCAGCGCTCGTACTTCTGTTTCACCACTACCATAAATTTTAAAAATGTTTTCTAGTCGAATGATTGCTGGTTTCGGTACAGCATTAGGAACCAGGGAATCGGTAATTGTAATAGTGTTTGCCATAAGGAAATAAGTAATCTTGGACTGGGAAGAGAACGGTTTATAGCATTTTGGATTTTGGATTTTGGATTGTGAACGCCAGTGCGTCTGCTAGAGAAAGAGTTGCTGGTAAATGCTTTGAGCGCTCCATCTCTCGCAATCATTGTTCAAATTGGTATTATCTAATTATTACTATAGTAACCACTATCACAAGACAAATTGTCGGGTTGCCGTTGCGATCGCCGTGCTGTTGGTAACAAACTTCGTGATGTCAGCACACGGACGTTTCAATCCCTAATAGGGATTTTGATGAATTGCAAT
>NZ_DASQZC010000074.1:0-12053 GCF_035638895.1 Nostoc sp.
CAAGTCGTGCGGCAACGCCCAAGGGTTTAAGACCCCCACCACTTTTTGGTGGACTTAAATCAGGTGGGGTCTGAATCCCCATCTGAATTCCTCCCCTTGTCCCCTTGTCCCCTTGTCCCCTTGTCCCCTTGTCCCCTTGTCCCCTTGTCCCCTTGTCCCCTTGTCCCTTTCTTCAATCTTCCCCTGCTCCCCCTGCTCCCTACTCTCTACTCCCTACTCCTCTTCACTTCCTACTTGATCCCCGCGTTCCAGTTCCCAAAGAATTTGATTTCCTTCACGGCGTACCCGTGACACAATCCAGTTTCGCCAGCGCCATTGATCTCCCCGACTGGTAACAGCGCTGGCGTGGACATCCATTAAGTCTGCTAACTCAGAACTGGTGATTAAGTAGCCTTTTTCTGAAATTTCGTCAGCGATACGCAGAGTTTCGACCAAGCTGCGGAGTTGCGAAACCCTCATTTCTGGCGGTTTTTCATCGGTTGCGGCCGCAGTTGGCCCAGTAGATGGTTCCATAACGGTTATTTCTGGTGCAGAAGTACTGATTTGTTGCGGACTTTGGTTAATTATTCGAGAATTTTTTTCATAATCAGCTACTTTTGCTACATTTAGGTCATTTGTGGAAGGTAAAGATTTATAAAAATTTGTCGGAGTTAATTGTTGTAGCGAAGGAATTTTACCACTGGCATAAGTGCGAGCGATCGCATCACAACGTTCGTTACCTATGTTACCAGAATGTCCCCTAACATGTTGCCATTTTACCTGTTGGGTATTGAGTTCATCAAGAGTTTCCAAAAGCTCTTGATTTTGGACGGGTTTACCATCTGACTTTTTCCAGCCTTTCTTTTTCCAGCCTTTCACCCACTTGGTAACGCAGTTAATTAGGTATTCGCTATCGGTATGAAGGGTGATGGGCTGGGTTTGCTGAGATGTTTGCAAAAATTGGAGGGCTGCGATCGCAGCTTGCATTTCCATTTTATTATTAGTGGTATGAGGGGATGCATCGCCCATTTCGTGGATTGAACCATCGTTGAAGTAGACGACAACTCCCCAACCGCCAGGGCCAGGGTTCCCGGTGCAAGCACCATCGGTGTATATGCTTTGGATTGTGGGTTGAGTGGACATGGTTTAGGATATCGAACCGCTAAGGACGCTAAGGACGCTAGGGAAGAGTTATTGGCGGCGAATTTTTTAAAGAACATCCAGGCTATTATACTGGTTCGCACTCCGGCAGCAACGCTTCACAAGAAAGCTGTTGTAGGAAAAAATGGTATTTTGCCATTCGTTGGGTAACGCTTAGGCTCAACCGAGGAGTATTGTCATAAGTGTTAATCAGAAATTTGGGAAGATATCCGAAAAACTATAGCTTCAGGATGTAGACATAAAGTGTTATACCAATTTCAAAAAAGAATGGGACAAATAGACCATTTGTAGAGACGCGATTCATCGCGTCTTTACCCAACGATATGTTGCAATCATCACTTGAAATGGTATTAGTTTTTTGCTCATTGTGGTTTAAGTCATGTGGAGAAACCCACGAAACACTTAACTCTCTTCCCGATGCTTTAAGGGGGAAAATTTAAAGTTTTTCTCGTTTTAGCAGAGAAAAATAGAAGTGAGGTTTTCCAGATCCTGTGAAAAGTCAACTGTTATCAGTTCTGCAATAAGTTGAGCTAAATATCTTCATGTATTCCAGAGATAATAACAGGGTAATAAGCTATGTCCTTTTTCGATGTAACTAGCTATTTATTTTTTCAAACCTACTTGTGAGCAATTACTTTCTCTAAAACAAAAGTCAATTATATTCAGAGAATAATGTAGTATGAATCAGAACAATTTTGAAAAAGTTAAAAATTCTTTTCAGCCTAGACTAAGCAATTTCGTCAACATTGGTTTTAGAATAATAAGTGTTTTGGTTTTAGGTTACTTATTTTTTATTCCAGCTAAAGGACTTGATAAAAATCGGCGATTAGATACAACAGAAGTAGGACTTTTAACAATTGTATTATTGTTAAACTCTTCAGTTCTTGAAAGACTAGAAAAATTGCAATTTGGTAGCAATGGAGTAGAATTTAACCTAGTAAATAGTAAAATTAAAGCTAATATAGAGGCTAATCAAAAGGAGTCAAAAGCTTTAGCCTTACTAGGAACTTTAATAGAAAATGATGAAAACCAAAGAAAGTTTTTTGACTACTTGCTAGACGATGGAGAGCGAACAACTCTGGAACATTTATTTAATGCTGAAAAAGATAAAAGACAGTTTCCGTATAAAAAAGAACAATCGTGTGAGCAACAATTGAGACATTTACGAGTATTAGGGTTTATTGAACCTTTAACAAATTATCAAATTAACGAATTGCCTCCCCAAAGTAATTTAAGAGACTATTTCAAGCTTACTTGTACTGGAAAAATATGTCTGGCTTTAGGTTCTAGTTCAATTGCTCCACAAGACATATTACATCAATGTGAAAGTGACTGTCATTGCCACAAAATATTGACTCAGATTATAGAAAAACAAGGTCAATATGGGCTAAAGATAAATAGCATTAATAACTAAGTATCTATCGATAACCCTTGTAGAGATGTTGCAATGAAACGTCTCTACACACCATAACACCCACCAATAACCTTAACCGAACCGTATTGGGGCTACAGACGTTTTAAATCTTGTAAAACTGCGGTGGCTGATTGATAGCGATCGCTAAAATGATAACAAACCATTTTATCTAAAATTGCCGCTAATTCTTCACTCACTTGCACCGTTTGCCGCCACATAATATTACCAGTTTCTGGATCTGGGTGGAGGTCTTGGGGTGGTATCCCTGTTATGGCTTGAATGGCAATCATTCCTAAAGCGTAAATGTCACTGCATAAGCGCGGATGACCAGCAAATTGTTCTGGAGGTGCATAACCCCGCGTCCCGATGGCTACTGTAGCTAATTCTGTTTGTTCGCTATTTGGCGGTTGCATCAATTTGACAGCACCAAAGTCAATCAATACCAACCGATTATCTTGAACGCATCTAATAATATTAGCCGGTTTGATATCACGATGAATCACTCGATGCTGGTGAACAAATTCTAGAACTTCTAAAACTTGTTTGAGCATCTCCATTACAAATGATTCGTTCTGCACATTCCGCACAGGTGGTAATTCTTCACTTAGGGTATGTCCCTCAATATATTGTTGAATCAAATAAAATTCTTGGTCATCTTCAAAATAAGCAAGTAGTTCGGGAATCTGATGATGTTTACCCAAACATTGTAAAATTTCAGCTTCACTATTAAACAACCTGCGAGCAACTTGCAAAAATCTTGTATCTTGACGGGCTGGCATTAACTTTTTAACTACGCAAATCGGATTACCTGGGCGTTGAGTATCCTGTGCTAAATAAGTGCGGCCAAATCCACCTGCACCGAGAATTTGAGAGATTTTGTAGCGTCCACCCAAAAGCAAATCACCTGATTTTCTTTCTGATGAATCAACTGGAGGAGGAAAATCAAGATAGGAGTCGGGAAGTGCTGTTTTATCTTCTAAAAGTACATTTAATTGAGCGATCGCTTCTTGTTGTTTTTCAACTTGCAGAATAATCACCTGAGTTTGTCGCTGATTTTGATAGCTAGTATAAGCAATTACAAAGATACTACTAGTTACCAAAGCGAGGCCAGAGGGAACTAATGGTATCCATCCGCCTTGTAAAAACAAAGCAACGCAGATTCCTACTAAGCCAAGTAGAGTTGTCCCTCCCACCATTAGCAAAAGCAAAGGATTTTGCCATCGCCATGTTATAATTCCGCCTAAAAGCGACCAGCCCCACACCCAAATAAGTTCCGCCCAGTCTGGCCAATACCAAATTATAGGTCGCCCATCTAACACTGTACTGATGAGTTGACTTGCTATCTGTGCATGAATAAACAGAGCAGGCATTCTAGGTGGTTGATCTGGCAAAGCACTGTAGGGTGTATAAAAGCTACTTTGAGCGAAATTAGCTGCTGTAGTGCCAATAATTACAAGGCGATCTTTGATTAAACTGGGTTTGACTTGTCCATTGAGGACTTGTGCGAGGGTTACTTCGTCAGCGAGGCCGTTGGGGTGATGGTAATTTAATAATATTTGATAGCCATCTGTATCCAGATGTTTGTAACTACCGGAATTAGCTTGTAAACGCGGAAAGAGGCTTTTACCTAACTGAAAATCTCCTTTATTCGTAAAGTCATATTTAATGCCTTGTTTATCTAAATAATTAATTGCTATGAGCGCACCAAATGCAAATGATGTTGTACATTTTTTTTCTGGAGAGTGAACAAATAACAAACTGCGGCGGAGAATTTGGTCGTTTTCATTGTCAGCAACCACATTGCTAAACCCAACATTATCTATAAGAAAATTTGGCGGTGGTGGAATTTCATCTTTACCCAATGTATTGAATAAACAAGTGCTGAAGATGTTATCTTTATTTTGCAAATTAGCCGCCAAATAGTTGTTTTCTGGTTGGAAAAGATATAAACCAACAATTCGCGGTTGATAAGACTCTATTTTTTTTAATAGCTGATTGATTCTACGATCTGATATAGTCCATTTATCTAGTTTAAGATCCTCGTCAGTGATTTTTACTAGCAAAATCCGCCGTTTAGGTGCTTCTGATGGACGCGATCGCAACATCTGATCATAAACTCTCAACTCCCAAGGCTGCAACCATTTGAGTTCCCGAACTCCCCAGATAAAGGCGGTGACTCCTACACTGGTAACTAAAATCATTTGCAACCAGCTTTTGCTCTTGGAAGTTTCACGGGAATCCTGAACTTTGACAAAAGGCGCACGGAATTTTTCTAATAGTCCACTAATCACGGCGTTGCGGCGGTAGCCTGAATTGGGTAGATGTTGCAGGCGCAGAAGTTAGTTTTCTGACTCTAAGTTAAAAGCTATTAACCTGAGCTTCTATATTACTGTAGCAGTTTGCTTGCTGCTTAGAGATTAGATAAGCGATGTCTACGACGGGCTACGCCTACGCGCTATGCAGCTAATCATCCGTTTGAGATGTTTGAGCATCTTCAATAGGACTGGCAACTGGGAAAGAAATAGGATTAGTAGATGGGGTTAGTGAATCTAACTTGGATTGTTCGAGTGATGCTTCAATGCTTGAATCAGCAAAATAGGAGTCGAATATCTTATCATAGTTAGAAGCAACAGCTAAAAAAGCGCCACCCAAAATATAGATAGGTAATGGCAAATTAAATTTTTTTAACCAGTCAAACAGTTCCGCCAAAGCAAACAGCACTAAAAAGCAGGCAAGCCAAACTCTCATGTTTTCATTCCCTAGATTGAAACAACTCTATTACTAGCTTAAATAGGTTGCCTAATAGTTGATGTAGTACATAATCATCAACTTACAACCTCTATAACTCTAGATAGATGTAGTGAGAGTTATAGCATCTGCTATATTCCAATATCTACTAAAAAAATAAAAATAATATTTAGCTTATGCCTGCAATCGAACAGCCAAGGATTGCATAGTTCGTTCGTTAGACTCGGCAGTACCTCAAACTTCCACAGGTAAAACTGGCAACGATATTAGGGGTTTCGTTCCACAATAAACCGATAGGAAAACTGATTAGCACATCGCCGGATTTTTGAAACCTCAGATGTCTCGATTGAGAAAGAAAATTTTCCCCTTGTTAAAGATTTAATTGATCATCTAAAAGCTCAAGAGGTTACAGATTTGCGGCAATATTTGGGCGAACAGGAGCAAGTAGAAGAAAATCTGCGTCATAGTGAAGCACGCTACCGCTCACTGGCAGAAGCAAGCGCATCCATCGTCTGGAGGGCGGGGGCTTGGGGCAACGTTGTTGACGAGATTCCGACTTGGGAGGCGTTCACTGGGCAAAATCCCGAACAATACAAAGGATGGGGTTGGGTTGACGCACTGCACCCCGATGACCGTATATCTGTAACTGCTATTTGGAGAGCGGCTTTTTTTGGACGCAGCGTTGCAGTTGCCGAGTATCGCGTTCTGCGGCATGACGGCGAATACCGTTATATGAAGATACGCGGTGTGCCTATACTTGACGAAACAGGCGAAATCGAGGAATGGGTAGGAATGTGCGTAGATATCAGCGATAGCAAGCAAGCTGAGGCAGAACGTGAGCAATTGCTGGCGTTACTGCAAACAGAACAGACTCGCTTAGTTGAAGCTAACGTTCTACTTGATACCCTCTTCAATAACGCACCTATAGGTATTGGTCTATGGGATGAGAAATTAACATACGTTCGCTTGAATGACGCTTTAGCTGAAATTAACGGTTTTCCCCAAGAGGTGCATATCGGTAAGACTGTCGCCCAAGTGCTACCGGGGGTAGATTCTACGGTCATGGAAGCTTTTCGCCATGTAATCGAGACTGGAGAATCTATTGCCCAAGAGGCCAGTGGAGAGACACCCGCCGCGCCTGGAAACCTGCGGCATTGGTCGGTGAATTACTATCCGATTCAACTACCAGGTGATGTTACTTGGGTGGGTGCAATCTGTCAAGAAATTACTGCTCGCAAGCAAGCAGAAGTTGAGCGTCAACAGCTCTTTGAGCGAGAGCAAGCGGCTCGTGTTGAGGCTGAAGCTGCCAAAGAGCAAGTTACCAAAATTTTAGAAAGTATTACTGACGGCTTTCTTGCCTTTGATAGTGAGTGGCGCTTCTCCTACCTAAATCATGAGGGAAGCAGAACTCTAGGGCGTTCCTGCGAGGATCTGCTCGGAAAAAATTTGTGGGAGGAGTTTCCAGAACTGGCTAATACTAGCTTTGGTCAACTTTATCAAAGGGCAGTTGCTCTAGGAATGCCGCTTGAGCTTGAAGATTATTACCCACCCTTTGATGCATGGTTTGCGGTTCGCGCCTATCCTTCACCCACAGGGTTATCACTTTATTTCCGTAATATTAATGTACGCAAACAGGCAGAGGCAAAACTGCGCGAGAGTGAGGCGTGTTTTCGGCTGATGGCTGAGAATTCAACTGATATTATTTCCCGCCATACAGTAGATGGAACTCTTCTGTACATTTCCCCAGCTTGCTACACAGTATTGGGGTATCAACCAGAGGAACTAGTAGGTAATCACAGCCAGGAGTTAGTTCACCCTGACGATTTGGCAGAGATTGCCAGGAATTATCCAGTCAATGCCGATTTACCAGATATTTATACTATTACTCACCGCGCTCGTCACAAAGACGGACATTATATTTGGTTGGAAGCAACTATTCGAGCTATTCGCGATCGCCAAACTAAAGAAATTTTAGAAATGCAAGCGTCTTCGCGGGATATTACAGAGCGCAAGCAGGTAGAGGAGGAGCAGCGTTTTCTAGCAGACGCTAGTGAGATTTTGGCTGCATCATTAGACTACGAGACAACTTTAGCCAGTTTAGCGCGTTTGGTAGTGCCTGAAATAGCTGATTGGTGCTTAGTTGATGTTATTTGTGACAATCAATTAGTCCGCCGGGTTGCAGCAACTCATGCTGATCCAAAAAAACAAGCATTGGTAGAACAGTTACAAAATTATCCGCCTGATTTGACACGAAAAGAAGGTATTGCTGAGGTAATACGGACAGGCAAATCACAAATTACTGATTTTATTTCTGATGAACAGATACAAGCGGTAAGCCATAATGCCAGTCATCAAAAAATTTTGCAAGAACTAAATCCTACATCCGGCATTAGTGTACCGCTTATAGTTCCGGGACGGGTGCTGGGAGCTATGACTTTGGTATCTTCTTCAGGTCGTCGCTACCCTACCAAAAGCCTAATGTTAGCCCAGGAGTTGGCTCGCCGTGCTGCCGTAGCCGTTGATAATGCCCGACTCTATACAGAAACACAAGAATCTCAACAAGCGGCTTTACGGGCAGCATTTCGCACTGCGCGTCTGCAAGCCATTACCGCCGCACTTTCTGAATCTCTGACTCCCGCACAGGTTTCTGAAGTAATGGTAGAGCAAGGGATGGCAGCTTTGGGAGCTAGTTCTGCTTTAGTAGCACTAGTGACTAAAAGCGGCACTGAACTAGAAATTATCCGTGCAGTAGGTTTTGAACAGGAAGCGGTAGATTCATGGCGTCGATTCTCTATTCATACATCCGCACCACTGGCAGAAGCAGTACGAACCAAACAGCCTATCTGGCAAGAGCCAACAACAACAAGGGTTGCTCATTACCCACATCTAGCTCAGGAGTATGCACGGTATAATTACGAAGCTTGGATTTCAATTCCATTGATCATCGAGGGACGAGCCATAGGTGGCATGTCTCTAGCTTTTGCCGAAATTCAGGAGTTTAATCAGGATGACCAACCCTTTATTCTGGCACTAGCACAGCAGTGCGCTCAAGCGATGGAACGGGCCCGCCTATACGAGGCAGAGCAAACGGCACGGGAAGCAGCAGAAAACGCCAACCGAATTAAAGACGAGTTTCTAGCAGTTCTTTCTCATGAATTGCGATCGCCACTCAACCCAATTCTAGGATGGTCTAAGCTACTCCAAACCAAAAAACTTGATGAAAAGACAGTTCCTCAGGCGCTGAAGACTATTGAGCGAAATGCTAGGTTACAAGCTCAACTGATTGAAGATTTACTGGATATCTCCCGAATTTTACAAGGTAAACTTAGCTTAAATATCTACCCAGTTGATTTGACATCAGTGATTTCGGCAGCAATGGAAACAGTGCGGTTATCAGCAGAAGCGAAGTCAATTGAGATGCACATCAGCCTGGAACCACATTTGGGGCAAGTTTTAGGTGATTCTGGCCGATTGCAGCAAGTCGTCTGGAACTTGCTCTCAAATGCAGTTAAGTTTACACCTACGGGGGGACGGGTTGATATTCGAGTGGAACAAGTAGGGAGTAGGGAGTGGGGAGTAGGGAGTAGGGAATTGGGAGTAGGGGGTAAAGAAATACCAAAACAATCTCCGCTTTATGCTCAAATTATCGTCAGCGATACTGGGAAAGGCATCGATCCTAATTTTCTGCCTTACGTGTTTGAATATTTTCGCCAAGAGAACAGCAGCACCACCAGAAAGTTTGGTGGACTGGGGTTAGGGTTAGCGATCGTTCGTCATTTAGTCGAACTACATGGCGGGACAGTGCAAGTAGAAAGCAAGGGAGAAGATCAGGGGGCAACTTTTATCGTGAGACTCCCGTTGATTCAAAATCAATTAGAGATTAAACAAGACATTAGCGACTCAGAGACATCCTCAAATTTAAATGGTGTCAATATTTTAGTAGTGGATGATGATGCAGATACGCGAGAATTTATTGCCTTCTTGCTAGAGCAGTATGGGGCAAATGTGACAGCAGTGGCATCAGCAGATAAAGCACTAGCCGCTTTAAGGCAATCTTTGCCAGATATACTTTTAAGCGACATTGGGATGCCAGAAGTGGATGGATGTATGTTCATGCGACAGTTGAGAACATTACCAGCAGCACAAGGAGGGCAAATTCGAGCGATCGCACTCACCGCTTATGCTGGAGAAATGAACGCCAAACAGGTACTTGCAGCCGGATTTCACAAGCATCTTGCCAAACCAGTAGAGCCAGCCGAATTAGTAGATGCGATCGCTAACTTAATAGCTGAATAAACCTGTCTATAGCTGTTTACGTTACTTGAGACGAACAGGCGTAATAGCTACATCAAGTTGAGTAGGAAGGATCGCATCTCTAATATCTATTTTACGGGGAATGATTTTTTCTTGGAAATAAAAGTCAGCAACGCGCTGTTGTTCGGCAATAATGCCAGGTGTTAGTTTTCTCAACCTAAAAGTACGTCGGCGTGCCACCTTTTCTAAAACTGATACATCTAATTTCAGTGCGGGAGCAAAAGCTTTAGCAACTTCAGTTGGGTTTTTTTCAGCCCATTCTCCTACCTTATCTGCTTCTTCTAAAAATACTCGCACCAATT
This sequence comes from Nostoc sp., assembly GCF_035638895.1. Taxonomy (GTDB): domain Bacteria; phylum Cyanobacteriota; class Cyanobacteriia; order Cyanobacteriales; family Nostocaceae; genus Nostoc. The sequence continues at coordinate 9,919 of NZ_DASQZC010000074.1, forward strand.
CGGGATTTTGGGTGACAAATTTACGCCTACCAAGATAAAAGCCGCCGAGAGTATTAATTCTTGCTGCATTTCTCAGATTACGAATTGGGATAATTTTTTCCACAAGAGCCAAAAAAGGGTCACTACCTACCCAAACTTCAACTTTGTCTTGAATAAAAGCGTCACGGGCTTCAGATGGAGTCAAACCAACAATTTGAACATCCTTAATTTTTAACCCCACCTCTTGCAAGGCTTTTGCTAATAAATAGTGTGCATTCGATCCTCTCTGAAAAGCAATTTTCTTACCTTTAAGATCCGCTATCTTCTTAATTGGAGAATTAGCTCTGACTATAATACCTTGGTTTGCACCTTTGCTGGGTGTGCGTCCAGCAATATAGATAACTTCTGTGATACCTGCGGCTTGAGAAAATATTGGCGGTGTCTCTCCCACATTGCCGATATCCACCTTACCTGCATTCATCGCTTCTATTAGTTGCGGCCCGGCTGGGAATGGCCCAACCCAATTTACAGTCACACCCAATGCTTTGAAACGTGGCTCAACAACTTTTTTAACTTTGACGATATCTCCTGAAGTTTGATATGCCAAGTTGATAACTTTAGCAGTAAAACCAGCTTTTTTTTGTGCTTGAGCGTTATTTACTAAGCTACCTAATAAGGGAGTTGATATAAATAATCCCAATACAGAAAATTGGACAATGCGTTTTAAAACTGTGCGGCGTTGTGGAATAAATGGTATTTTCATTACTGGAATATTTTAGTTACAACTAATTGTTATTAGCAAATCACATCTCTAGAGAGGTTTGCGATCGCTTGTTTCTTCCTCGATTTTTGCTAATCCGCCTATCGTCCATCTCAATTAACCAGACAATAGGCTTAACAAGTTGGTTGAGGAACTTGTTAAGCCCGTTGTTAAGTTAGCTAAACTTCCGCTATAGTGTAATAGCTGCTTTCAGCATAAATTCACAAGCATTTTGCCAAACGAATAGAGCCAGCCGAGTTAATAGCTGAATCAACCTAGATATATCTGTTCACTATTACTTGATATTATCAGGTATGATAGCTTTATATACTAGATCAGAAAGAATCCCTTGTTTGATATCTATCTTACGCGAGATGATTTTTTCTGCAAAATAGAAATCAGCAACGCCTTGCTGTTCGGCAATGATCGCAGGTGTCAGCCTTCTCAATCTATAAGTACGACGGCTTGCCACCTTTTGTGCAACTGATGGATCTAATTTTTGCTCATCAACTAAAATTTTGGCATAAACGCTTGGGTTTTTTTCAGCCTCTTCTCCTACCTTCTGTGCTTCTTCTAAAAACACTCGCACCAATTGCGGATTTTGGGTGATAAATGCACGTCTGCCAATATAAAACCCGCCGAGAGTATTAATTCTCGCTGCATTTCTCAGATTCAGAATCGGGGTAGTTTTTTCTACACCAGCTAAAAGAGGATCGCCACCCACCCAGGCATCAGCCTTGTCTTGAATAAAAGCGTCTCGGGCTTCAGGTGGAGTCAAAGCAACGATTTGAATATCGCTAATTTTTAACCCTACCTCTTGCAAAGCTTTTGCTAGTAACAACTGTGCATTCGATCCTACCTGAAAAGCAATTTTCTTACCTTTAAGATCCGCTACTTTCTTAATGGGAGAATTAGCTTTTACCACAATACCTTGGTTTGTACCATCGCTGGGCGTGCGTCCAGTAAGATAGACAACTTCAGGGATGAGGCCTGGGCGTGCGGCTTGGTCAAATATTGGAGGTGTCTCTCCGACATTACCGATATCCACCTTACCTTCATTCAGCGCTTTTATCAATTGCGGCCCTGCTGCGAATGGCCCAACCCAATTCACGGTTACACCCAATGCTTTGAAACGTGGCTCAACAGTTTTTTTGGACTTGACAATATCACCAGAACTTTGATATGCCAAGTTAATTACTTTGGCTGTCTGCGCTTGGGTGCTTTGCACAAGGCTACCCACCAAGGAAGATGATAAAGTAAACAGTCCCAGTACTGAATATTGGACAATACGCTTTAAAACTGTACGACGTTGTGGTTGAAATGGCTTGATCATGAGTTGTGATTTTCCTTGTAAGTTTTAGCTTTTACGTTGTCAGTCTTACTTTCTTTCAGCAAG
>NZ_DASQZC010000075.1:0-2288 GCF_035638895.1 Nostoc sp.
TCACTCACTGGCAAAGGGGTAAGAGCAACCCAAGATTTGATTCTAGAACATATCAAGCTCGATTACGATACATTTATTAATTCTGCTTACTTACGCCAAGGCCGTGCAGATGAGTTCATGCTCAAACGCCCCACGGAACGCAAAGAAATTTTAGCGGAGTTGTTGAAACTCAATCAGTATGATGATTTGGAAGAACGGGCAAAGGAATCTTCTCGTCAGTTCAAAGCAAGGGCAGTAGAGTTAGAGCGTTCTTTGGAGTCGATTAAAATTCAGTTGCAACAACGCGAGACAACCCAAGCGCAAAGAGTGGAGTTAGAAGCCGAACTCAACCAACTGCAACAGGTGCAAGCTTTTGATAATATTCAATTACAAAGTTTGCAAGTTGTCCAGCACCAGCGCCAAAATTGGGAACAACAACTCAATTTTGTAAAACAGCAATACCAAAATCTTACCCAAGATTGCGATCGCCTCCAACAAGAACAATCAGCTATTGGCTCTCAGCTATCAGATTTAGAAAAAATATTACACCAAGAAGCTGAAATTAAAGCTGGATACGCCCAATATCAAAGTCTCCAATCTCAAGAAGAAGCCTTTGCTGCCAAATTTGAAGAATACACCCGCGCTGGGCAGACTCGCCAACAAAAGCAACAACAGCTTACCAAACAAATTCACGAAATCGAACGGCAACTGCAACAAGCCCAAGCCCAAATCGAAGCTTTGCAGCAACAAGAGCGAGATATTCAGCAAACTCTGACTAAATCAGGTGAAGTAGAAGCTGCTTTGTCACAACTAACCGCAGCCCGTCACCATGTTGGGCGTTTAGATCAATTGCAAATGCAAGTTACTCCCTTGTTGCAGCAACGAGCAACTTTACAAAGCCAACTCGATCGCACTCATGCTGGTTTAGTCGCGCGACTCGAACAACTCCAAAGTACTGAAAACCAATTGCAACGCCAGCACCGTCGCCAGCCGCAACTGCAACAAGCGGTGATGGATGTGGCAATCCAGATTGAAGAACTGGAGAAAAAGCGGGTTTATCTGCAACGAGTCCAAGAAAAAGGGCAAGAAAGGCGGCACTTTATCGAACGCCTGCAAGCTCATCAACGCGACTATGAAAAACTGCTGGGAGAATTAGAGCAGAAATTGCAAATGCTCCAAAATCCTGAAGCACTTTGTCCATTATGTGAGCGTCCTTTAGACGAACATCACTGGAGCCGGGTAGTGGAAAAAACCCAGGCTGAGTTAGAGGATACTCAAGGGCAGTTTTGGGTAGTGCGAGAACAAATGGCTGTATCAGACAGAGAAATACAGGTACTTAGGCAGGAATATCGGGAAATTTCCCAACAGTTGGCGGGCTACGATGGTTTACGCGAACAACGGGGACAGTTGGCAGCCCAGTTAGAAGCTACAACTGATGTCCAACAACAGTTACAGCAAATTGCTGCTGAAAAACAACATTTAGAGCGATCGCTCCAAGCTGGTGATTACGCTCCCGATAAACAAGCCGAACTCCGGCAGCTAGACCAATATCTGCAACAAGCTAATTATAATGAACAAGACCACGCCCTCGCCCGGAGTGAAGTTGAACGGTGGCGATGGGCAGAAATTAAACAAGGGCAGATTAAGGATGCTACTAAGCGACAAGCGCAACTATTAGCCCGAAAACCAGAATTACAATCCCAAATTGCTCAATTACAAGCCAAAATTCAGCAGGATCAGATTGATTCTGAATGTGCTAAACAAATCGCGGCTCTTGAGCGTCACATTACCGAAATTGCCTACAGTTCCGAGCAGCACAACAATCTGCGTATAGCTGTCCGCCAAGCTCAATCTTGGCATTTGCGGTATCAACAACTCCTATCAGCCCAGCAGCAGTATCCGCAACTCCAGACGAGATTGCAAGAGTTAGAGGAATCTAGAAGCGCCAGAGTAACGGAACGGCAAAAACTTGGCGGACAAATCGAAAGCATTATCCAGCAACTACAAGCAACAGCTAACCCATCTGCCCAAATTCAAGCTTTAGAGCAGCAGTTAGCAATACGCAGACGCCAACTCGATGAGCAAATTGCCAAATTAGGGCGTTTAGAGCAGTTGGCGCATCAACTAGAAACGCTGCAAATTCAGTATGAACAACAGCAGCAGCAACTCCAATCTTGCAAGCAGGAATATCGTGTTTATCAGGAATTAGCACAAGCTTTTGGTAAAAATGGTATCCAAGCATTGATGATTGAGAATGTGTTACCGCAACTGGAAGCCGAGACAAATCAACTCCTTTCGCGGCTGAGTGG
>NZ_DASQZC010000076.1:0-1599 GCF_035638895.1 Nostoc sp.
GGTTATGGGGCGCAGGTTATTGGGATCGTTGGGGTCAATGGGTTGTGGGCTAGTAGTGCCTGGTAACTGTGATACCTGAGCATTCACAGGTGATAGCAGGCTGAGGACTGCTATGACTGATAAAAGAGTACGGTGCATCAAAGTAACAGCGACAGCAGTGTTCATGGGGTCAAGTAGTGCAACGACTATACAGAAAATTTATGGAAACTTCGGGTATCTTAACTCTGTTTTGGTCTTGGACAAAGCAAAGCTGCATCCTAAGTTTCTCTGATTTAGACTGAAAATCGGTTTAATAGAGTTCCCAACTGTCCGTCCTTACGGCTACCGACTTTCTTCCCCAATAATTATCTCAGGTTAGGTCGGATATTTGACAGTGTAGTTTTCTCAAAGCAAGACTAAAACTCTTGTGAGCCACATCACAAATACCACATTTCCGAGTTTCAACTAGCGTAGACGAGACAATAAGTCAGAAGCTTCAGGCTTTCTGAAATCATAACTTCTGCTTTTATTTTTGAAAATCGAGTCAGTATACCGCAGTGATTTTTTAGTTTTTGGAGTTTAATATAGCTTGATTTTTTGTGAAAAATCTAAGTATATCTCAATAAATATTGTCATTAAAGTAGTATATATCATGTTAAATTACTAATGCTTGCAAAAGCTCTATGGGATGAAAATTTAGGATTTTCTCAACCGCGTTTGTCATAAATATTTTGACTCGAAAGTTCAACAATTGCAGGAGTTTAGAAGTAAAAATGTCTAATAATCTTTCTCGTCGTCAAATTACCGGACTCACTGGCGGTTTCGTTTTCGCAAATATAATTACTAGCTTAATTGCAAATGGTCGGGCACAAGCCCAGGCCGGGAATTTGGATAATCTTTTTGTATCGGGAAGTGTTGGCATTGGAACAACAAGTCCCTCTCGGAAACTAGACGTAAGAGGCACTGAAATTCATAGTGGTGGTAGTGGTGGTGGTTTTTCCTTTGGTAATCGAGAAACTGCTGGGTTTGTAGAAACTCCAAATGCTGGGCAACGATGGGTTTGGTATGCATTAGGTGGCACGGCTCGCCTCTGGTCTGGAGGAGATAAAGTCACTGTTAATACAAGTGGGGTTATTAGTGCGACTCTGTTTTTAACCTCTTCATCAAGGGAAGTCAAAGAAAATATTGCTGAACTTTCCAGTCGGGAGGCGATTGAAACATTAGAAGACCTCCACCCCGTTAAGTTTAGTTACAAAGCGGATAGTGAAAAAAATCTACATAATGGATTTATTGCGGAAGATGTTCCGAACACGGTGGCAACTTTTGACAGAAAGGCAGTAAGTTCAATGGATATTGTTGCTGTACTAACTAAAGTAGTGAAAGAGCAGCAGAATACAATAGCAATATTAGTTGAGAAAGTAAAGATGCTAGAGGATCGTAGCACTTAAAAGGGTAAAACTAGAGGGTAAGTTTGACTACATCAAGAATTAGTAATTTCTGCAAATGCGCGATTAGTAATTTTTGTTTCTTGATGGCTTAACTGTTGCAGTGCCTTTGCTAAATCAACTGTGATGCTTTTGGCATCTTGTTTTATGCAGCCATTCATATAATCCTTTACTT
>NZ_DASQZC010000077.1:0-1738 GCF_035638895.1 Nostoc sp.
ACTTCCACCACTGCATAATTCAAATCTGCATTTACCGCTACAGCCAAATTTGCCGGAATTGTCCAAGGTGTAGTTGTCCAAATAGCCACACCCAAATCTGACAGATATTCCGCTAACAGTGGTTTTACAGCTGACGCTAAACTTGTAACAGCAAAAGCTGCATAGATACTGCGGGAAACGTGACCTTCTGGATATTCCAACTCAGCTTCAGCCAAAGCGGTTTTAGAACTGGGACTCCAGTGGACTGGCTTCAAACCGCGATAGATATAGCCTTTTAAGAACATCTGACCAAACACGCCGATTTGAGCTGCTTCATATTCCGGCTTCAGAGTTAGATAAGGGTGGTTCCAATCACCCCAAATACCGTAGCGCTGAAAATTTTGGCGCTGGTCGTTTACCGTAGTTAGAGCAAATTCTTCCGCTTTCTGCCGCAGTTGTAAAGATGTTAAGTTTTGCCGTTCTGCTGACTTCATATTCTGCAAAACTTTCAACTCAATTGGTAATCCGTGACAATCCCAACCAGGAACGTACCGAACTTTACGCCCTTTTAGCAGTTGGTAGCGATTAATAATATCTTTGAGAATTTTATTTAAGGCATGACCAATATGGAGTGAGCCATTAGCGTAGGGAGGCCCATCGTGCAGTATAAATAATTCGCCAGGGTTATTTTCGGAAAGGCGATCGTAAATTTTATTTTCTTCCCAAAATTTTTGGATTTCAGGCTCACGCTTGATGGCGTTTGCCCGCATATCAAAATTAGTCTTGGGTAGGTTTACAGTATCTTTGTAACTTCCTGATTCGGTCACAGTCTCATGCCTAGAATTAGGTGTGCAGGTTTTATTAATTATAGAAGATGACATCAAAACCAAATTTTGCTATTTAAGCGTGAGTTTGATACAGAAAGTAGTATACTTTTGGGGGTTTGCGTAAAGCTATCCAAAAGTTTCGTCTAAAAACCAATAATTTTGGGGTTGCTCTAAATGTTAAGTCCTGTAGTAACAGTCAGTATCTTTCAAAAACAACCCGACCCTCAAGCATTTTCAGCAGGCAAAGTCATCTTTGAAGAAGGACAGCCAGGTGAGCAGATGTACGGGATTCTGGAAGGAACAGTAAATATATTAGTCAATGGCAAGGTTGTAGAAACCATTGATACGGGCGAAGTTTTTGGTGTCGGGGTACTTGTAGGAGTAAAAAATAGAACTTATACAGCTATTGCCAAGGTGGACAGCAAACTTGCTTCTGTTGATGAGAAAAGGTTTCTCTTTGCCGTTCAAGAAACACCCATGTTTGCCCTACAGGTAATGAAAAGTTACTCAGAGCGTTTAAGTCGCTTGCAGCGTATGGTGTGAGGTAGGGGCAGGGAGCATGTAAGGCTAGTATTGCAAGTGAGCCTCCTGCCTTCAGCATACCTGGCTTTGGTGGTGAAAGGTGCAGAATTATACCGGAGTTAGCAATGGCACATAAACGGTTGATTATTGAGATGGGGATGGGAATAGATCAGCACGGACAAGAACCGACAGTAGCAGCATCTAGGGCAGTACGAAATGCGATCGCTCACAATGCTTTACCTGGTGTTTGGGAGGTTGCAGGTTTAAGTCACCCCAATGAAATGATTATAGAGGTTCAGGTAGCAGTTCCATACCCAGAGCAAGTTAGGGAAGAAGAGGTACTTGCTGTACTTCCATTTGGTCGCAAAAGTCTTACCGTAGAATCTGGGGGGATGATCGTTCAAGGGCGG
>NZ_DASQZC010000078.1:0-2315 GCF_035638895.1 Nostoc sp.
TTAGCTAATATTCCAGAAATGACCAATCAGGAATCTCTGGCTGCACTGCGGTTGCTGATTAGCATTACGCCTCCTGTTCATCATGTTAAACCGGATATGTTTCCGTCAGTAGCACTGACAAAGCTCCATCTTTGTCTTGAACAGGGACATTCATCTTCGGCTGCTTTTGCCTATGGAAGTTATGGTGTATTTCTTTGTGCTGTAATCGGAGATGTCGATACTGCTTATTACTCAATTCAAATAGCTTTAAAGCTACTAGAACAATACCAGAGTAAAGAAATCAGTTCAAAAATTTATATGATTTTTGGTGTTTTTATCTGTGCTTACAAGGAGCATGGTCGAAATACACTCACAGCTTTACGAGAAAGTATTCAGTGTGGGCTAGAAGTTGGAGATATTGAACACGCTAGCTATTCAATGATGGCTGAATGTACGCATTTATTTTTAATGGGAGAAACTCTAGATGCTGTTGAAGAAAGGCAAACAAAATATATTAATCTACTTTTAAAACTCAAACAAAAGCATTGTGTTGATTATGCCCAGGTTTGGAGGCAAGTCACCTTAAATTTACTCGGTCGATCCTCTCATCAATATTATCTGACTGGGGTTGATTTTGATGAGAAAGAAATGCTGCCGCATCTTCACAACACCCACAATCATCAGTCACTATTTACTATCTATCTTGCTAAAACAGCTATTCTTTATACCTTTGACCAGTATGAAGAGGCTGCAAGAAATGCAGAAAAAGCCACTGAATATATGGATGGAGCTTTTGGTCTACTCTTAGTTGTGGCACATAACTTTTACTACTCTTTGTCCTTACTTGCAAAGTATTCTAGCTGCGATCGCCAACAAGATCAGCAAGAATGTTGGTTAAATCAGGTAGTTAGTAACCAAAAACTCATGCACTATTGGGCTGGCTATGCTCCTGTTAATTTTCAGCACAAGTATGACTTAGTTGAGGCAGAAACAGCGCGGGTAATGGGAGACAAGCTCAAGGCGATGGAATATTACGATCACGCCATAACTCTAGCCAAAGCCAACGGCTACATCCAAGAAGAAGCACTTAGCAACGAATTAGCAGCCAAATTTTATCTCGGCTGGGATAAAGAAAAAGTTGCCCAAGCATATATGCAAGAAGCATACTACTGCTACGCTCGTTGGGGCGCAAAAGCTAAAATAGAAGACCTAGAAAAACGCTATCCCCAGCTACTCCAACCCATCCTGCAACAGCAACGAATCAACCTCAACCCTTCAGAAACTATTGCTTTTCGTGGGACTTCCTCTTCCACTTGCACTTCTAGCGCTGGCAGCACCAGTATTTCTGATGCACTAGATTTTACCTCTGTCCTCAAAGCCGCTCAAGCTATCTCCAGTTCTCTGGAATTAGATCAACTTGTTGCCAGCCTCACCCGCATTATCCAGGAAAACTCTGGCGCGAAAAAAGCTGCACTAATTCTTCCTCAAGAAGATACTTGGCAAGTTAGGGCAATTACCTCAAATTCCCAAATTGGTATTCAAACCATTCTTGAACCACAATCACTAGACAATTGTCAAGATATTCCCGTAAATATTATCAATTATGTCAAAAATACCAAGCAAACAGTTGTTATAGACAATTGCACAACACATATTATTGGGTTAATTGGGGAATATATGCACTCCTCACAACCCCAGAGTGTATTATGTACTCCGATTATTAATCAAGGGCGTTTGGTGGGGATTCTTTATCTAGAAAATCGACTGACGCAAGGGGTATTTACTAGCGATCGCCTTTCTATTATAAATTTCCTCTGCACTCAAGCTGCAATTTCTTTGGAAAATGCCCAATTATATAATCATCTCCAAGAGAGAGGAAAGTTCTTAAATAGTATTTACGAAGGTGTTGGCTGTCTCATTTTTGTGGTCGATATCCGAGATAATGGTAGGCTTGAGTACACAGGATGGAGTAAATCGTGCGAACTAGCGGTTGATATACCTGCTTCCCAAGTGCTGGGTAAAACTCCACAAGAATTACATGGTGATGAAGGTGCAGTAGTATATCAAAATTATCTGCATTGTTTCCAAACCGGAATACCCGTCACCTATGAAGAATGTCTAACATTTAATTACCAGAAAAATTGGTGGTTAACCTCACTCAGTCCATTAAAAGATGAGACGGGTAAAGTTTATCGCGTAGTTGGGACAACTATTAATATTAGCGATCGCAAACAAGCTGAAGAAGGGGTAATAGAAAAATCTCAAGCGCTTGGAACAGCCTTAGCAGATTTACAACAAGCACAATTACAAATTGTTCAGAGTGAGAAAATGTCAGC
>NZ_DASQZC010000079.1:0-7313 GCF_035638895.1 Nostoc sp.
TCTGACGATACTGTTCAAAAGCCTGATTAGCTAAATCGAGTTTAGCGGCAATTTCTGCATCATTGAGTGGCTCAAAGGTTTTGAGCGTCTCCCCAGTGGCGGGATTAATGGTGGCGATCGCCATTACCTGACCTCCCGTTATAAAAATAGCTTTGAGTTAGGCTTCCTAGTGTTACACAGATCAATTTTGGAAGCTACCACCAAAATTCTAGTCTTTTAACCAAGAATTAGTTGTTTAATATTACAATTTTGCAATTATTTATGAAACAAAATATACAACTTAGCTATGTATTTATCTTGATAAATTAGTCATTTGTCATTAGTTATTCTCCCCCTGCTCCCTGCTCCCTGGCCAATGCCTAAAGATTAATAAATGGAGTAATAATTGTTGGCATTGGCTGCAATTTTGTCTGATAAACCTTAACTAATCGCTCAATACCTTTGAAACGATAATCTCCCATTTCTTCAAAGTCTGAAGGCAGTGAAAGCATTTTATGAGTGGCTTCACTAATCACGCATTCACTAGGAGGACAAACTGCTTCCATACGAGCAGCAAGATTAATCGTCGCGCCTAACGCCGTATAATCTACCCTTTGGGAACTACCGACATCTCCCACAACAGCCTTACCGCTATTAATAGCAATACGTAATTGAAGCGGTTCGTGCCAAAAACCGTTGGCATTAAGATGTTCGAGACGAGTGAGCATTCCCTTGGCAGCATTAACAGCGCGATCTGCGTGATCTGGTTGCGGTTCTGGAGCACCAAAAAATGCCATAATACAATCGCCAATATACTTATCTAAAGTGCCGCCCCAAGTAAACACTTCTTTTAGCATTTCTTCAAATAAATTATTTAATAGTTTTGCGATCGCAGTTGGTGTTAACTGTTCAGAAATTGCCGTAAAGCCAACCAAATCTGCAAACAAAATACTGATTTCGCTCTCGGTGGGAGCTAAACGACCACCCGGTAATCCACCTACAGAGATCAACTGCTGCACAACTGCTGGAGAATGATAGCGTTCTAGTCGGTGACGAATCATTTCTTCAGTTTTGAGTTTCTCTACCAGTAGCCAACGCTGGACGCTAGAAGCCACAATGTTTGCTAAAGCTGAAAAAAAGCTGAGTTCTTCTTCGCCTTCATTTGCCCAATGGTAAGAAGAAAGATTGGCATCGGCATACAATACGCCCACAACTTTATTCTCATCCCATAAAGGCACTGCCATCGCGCTGCGAATGCCTTTAACCAAAATACTCTGTTCACTAGCAAACCGTTCATCCTGCTGGGTATCGGCTGTTTGAATGACAACTTTTTCATCAAATACCTTTTGACAGATACTACGGCTAATCCAACTTCCATCAGAGGGGAGATGTTTTTGTTGGGAAATATTTCTAGTAGCAGCATTGACTAATTCTAATTGACCGCAACCATTAACATCAATTAATAATGCCAAGCGATCGATACTATCAAGGTAACGAAAAACCACTTGCTGCACCTGAGAAAAAATCTCTTCTATCGACGCCGCCGCACAAAGATTTTTAGCTATGTCCACTAAGTCTTTGAGACGGGCAATAGTTTTGTCTTTATTATTGATGTTGCCATCTTTGCTATCGGCTGCGATCCATTGCTGTTGTAATTGTTCGACATTGTGAAGAATTGTTCTTTGCTCATTAATGTCCGAAGTTCCAGGATACCCAGGTGTCGGTTGGGAAACAGGGCTTGTGAGCAGCACTACCAGGCTAACATTGCCCAGCCAAATGATATCGCCGTGATGTAACTCTTGGGGAAAGTTAACAAGATATTTATTTACTTGCGTCCCGTTTTTGCTACCCAGATCCTCAATAGTCCACACACCGTCAGCTGTTTTCGCCAAGCGGGCATGGTTGCGAGATACTCCAGCAAAAGGTAAGTACAGGTTACATTCCGGCAAACGGCCAATTGTGAATATATCTTGATCAACTGCGATCGTTGTCTCGGTATCTCCCTCTTGTAGGCGTAGCGTGAGTTCAGTCATGAGTGTGATCCATCGAAGCTAGAGGTGCAAGCAACTCTAAGGTAAGTTATACACTACAGGTTAACCTTCACCTTTTCTTTATGACACTGTTAACTGATTTCCGATAACTGCATGTGACAGATGTTACATTGAAAGAGGTAACTTTGCTGGAGATTCAGTTCAGAGTGGGTTTGAATCTCGTTGTGAAGGAAAACCAGCAAATTTTCAATTTTTTGGGCTAGTACGGGAAATTCAAACTGCGGCTGTTTACCCTGCGAAGATCCCCCAAACCCACGATAAATTACCAGGCTAATTTCCTCCTTTACTCCCCTATTAAAGAGGTCGCCACAGGCGGGGGGATCTTCTTATCCAAACCGCACCGCCTCACCTGCTGCCTTTCTTAATAAAACCCTCAGTAGGAGAGGAGCGTATATCTGCCATTAGTGTCAACTTAAGCCCAAACCCAACTATATGTAGTTTTCATAATATCTTGATAATTTTTTCATAATTTTTTGATCACAATTATCTACTAGCAAATAATATTAAAGCAGCGTTGAGATCGCGTGTAATCCAAAAGTAGCTTTAAGCATCTATTATTGGTAATTAATAATTCATCCTTAGCACGGAAAAATAATAAAATACTTTAGTTACTTACTCTCAACAATCATTTCTGTACTGAAACTAACTTTATTGTTAGTCATAATAACACAAACTTTTATGAATCAACTCCTGATTTTTTCTCAAGTATTTAATTTAGTGATTGTCATTGTCAGCATTTTATTAGTACTATTAGCTACACTTTATCCATTTAATTTTTTCATCCCAGACAGTTTTTCCTTGCCAGAATTTTTTGCCAATTTTAACAATGCTAGTAATTTTCAAGACCAGGTAAATAATTTTTTGCTGTTTATGCCTTTAGGGTTTGGCTTCACTAAACTCTTGCAGAAAAGAAGGATAAAAACAGGAGTGCAAGTTTTTATAGTTACTTTGGTAAGTGCTGGCTTATCGTTTACAGTTGAAGTATTGCAAATATTTCTACCTTCAAGAATGCCTACTCCATCGGATATTCTGAACAATAGTATTGGTGGATTTTTTGGTTTTATTTGTTTTTATCTATGGAATAGTCAAAGCTTTAAAAACACTGTTGCACAGATAGAAAACAGTAGAGCTAGCCGCTCACTTAAACAGATAGTAGTATTTTTTATTGGATATATATTTTTGACATTCCTGATTTCGCTGTTGTGGCAAAATATGATAAATTTGAGTAATTGGGATGCAAATTATCCCCTACTGATTGGCAACGAACAGACGAGAGATAGACCTTGGCAAGGATACATATCTGAAGTTTATATTGCTGATCGAGCCATCTCAACAAATGAGGTAACACAAGGATTAGCTGATTCCAGTTACTTTAGTAATCTTGGTAATTCTCTAATAGCTAATTATCAATTTAAAGGAAAATGTTGCTATAAAGAACAGACTGGACAATTGCCAGAACTATTGTGGCAAGGACAGCCTTTAGATGCACAGGAAGGTAAAGGTGTTTTTTTGGGTTCTAGTCATTGGCTACAAACAGCTACTCCTGTCACAACTCTCAGCAAAAGAATTAGTAAAACATCTGAATTTACACTCAGCACTACCCTGGCTACTACTAACTTAGAGCAGTTTGGTCCTGCCCGCATTATTTCCATTTCCGGCACTTCCCTACGTCGCAATTTGACACTAGGACAGCAGGGAAATGGCTTAGATTTTCGATTACGAACGCCGATAACTGGAGAAAATGGAGCAGATTTAAGACTGAATATACCTAATATTTTTACAGACACTAAACCTCACCACATAATCATCACTTATTCCAGAGCAACTATTCAAGTATATGTAGATAATTTACAGAATTTTTACTCTTTGAATTTATTGGAATTAATACCTAAAAATCAGAGAATTTTTTACTATGCACTAAGTTTTATTCCTCTAGGGTTTGGCTTAACGATATTAACTCTACTAGCAAAAAGAAGATTGATCCTTTCTAATTTCTTGATTTATGGGGGAATATTAATACCTTCTCTAATATTGGAAGGTATTTTAGTAAGTGAGAGCGGGAAAAACCTTAGTCTAAAAACCCTGTTACTCGGTATGTTATTTACAGGAGGAACTATGTTAATTTTAAGAGTCCGGGCTGCTCAATTAAAAATGAGAAGTTAGCAGTTTTTCCTTTTCTGTCACTCTTATTTAATTAGGCGGTAATTCTAAACTAGTGTCTACTAGACTACTCTAGACAAGCCTCCTGGAGTTGCGACTCAAACTTACTACTCATTTACTACTCAATTGAGCAATTTTTCTCCTGGTTTTTAGCGATCGCCAACTGCGATCGCGCTACTCAAATGCTACTCACTGGGAACGATACCATAAGCGATACAGCCTGTATATGACAAAAGAGGAATTATGCCAAAATTTAAAGAATTTCTCAAAGACTGGATATCTCTATTTTCGTCAATAATCGTGTATCAAGATAGTGTTTACGGGTATCCACAATCACGATGGCTGATGGTCGGTATGCTCGCTTTAGGATTTGCTTTTTGGCTTGGGGTCTTTAATTTATTTAGCCTCAAATGACAAAATGGAGATTAGGACTAGTGCCGATCCCGTTCTAGATCGTAAATCACTTTTTCGAGATACCAATTATCTGATCGCCCTGGCGCTAATTGCCTTTGTTGCTTAAGCAATCGCTTGGCTGTACGGACATCGCCTTGAAGGATAACCAGTAAATCGCCTTGCAATTGTCTGTTTTTTGGGTCATTCCGGTAGGATTTTGATTTCCCACTAAACTTTAATTGATTTCTGATAAAAGCAATAAGCAAAAAAATTAGCAGCACTAAGGCGATAAAGAGTAAAATTTGCATAGTTGAGTTTTGGTAGACTCAATCTAATATGCAGAAAATCCTGGCTAATGATATCCGGGATTTTCCGTATTAATGCAAATACTCATAAATTACTAAAGAGGAATTTTGATTATTTCTCGTTCCGATGGTCACTAATTAAACCCTTGCCTATCAAATAAGCTTTAATCTCTAGCAAATCTCTGTCTTGGGAATCGAACCGAGTATCTATATCTTTAAAAAGAACCATTAAATTATCGAGTATTTGCTTTTGATTATTTTTTAAATGACCAAAGTCTCTTTCTGCTGCATATCTACGTTTAATAGTATTAGAAAAAAATATTAATCCCCAAACTAAATTCCCGCCAATTGCAAAACCCAGGGTAATGTATTCGTTAATGTTTTTAGACATTTATAAACTCCCATATCTTAAAAGTGCAATCTTGAAAATATCTTGGCACTTCAAAAGAAACTTGATAATCACTGGGAAAGTTCAAAAATTTAACGATTATTGGTGTATAAAGAGCGATAAAGCGATATTCCCCAAGAGCTAGTCCTAAAGAGAATGGCACAGGAACGGCTTGATTTAAATATCCCGCTTTATACCAATTGGGTTTAGCTGTGGCCACAAATACTTGAACTGCTACAATTGGAGAAGAAAAGGTATGCGTAGGTTCAAAAGCAGCTATCGGCTGAATAATTTGCTCACCCGATATTGTGGCGTTTTTGGTGGAATCCATGATTAGATTCCACTTACTTGCATCATTAAACTGAGTCACTATAAAAACCTTGCGCTTATCAGATTATTTTCAAGTACTAGCAAGTAATCATCAATCCGAACTCCTACAACTTCCAAGCAATCAATGTAGTCTTGAAAAAAAATTTCCCCTTTACTAAATCGAGCATTAGCAAGAGTTGTAATTTCTTCTCGTTTGATTAAATCCCTTATCTCATCTGGCGAGACTTGAGAAGTTAGAAAAATTTCGCACTTAGTCAAGTCTCCAAGCATTAGAATTTTTCTGGAGTAAAGGATACAGATTTAGTCCCCGCAGCTGCTGCAACAGCCGCAATAATCGCCGCTTTTTGTTCGCTGTAGGTAGGATTACCGGCAGTTCTTCCAAAGGGGAAAGAATAGCCCACATCAGATTTAGCTTTGTAGGGAACGCCTGTTAATTTGCTGGTGGCAGTAACAGCAGTAGTGCCAGTGATATTTCGACAAGATGCTTTTGCTGGTCTATACCCTTTGGCAATAAAATCATCAGCATCAGGAATTTCTATTCCTAGTTCTGCTACAGATAATCCAAATAAAGCGTATTGACCTTGCGCTCTAGCAGATATAACAGTCACATACTCAATAGGTGAGGCTGCGGGTAAAGCAAAAGGTTTGATGCCAATTCGCTCGAATGTTCCAGGATTAGATGAGGCGCTTCTGGGATAATCAATATCAACTTTTCCAGCTTTCCAATCTTGATACTTTCTTAAGGGAGTACCTAGTGGTGCATCTGGAATTATTCCATCAGCACCCGATGCTGGAGGCCGAAGGTATCTCAATGCGGCATCTAAATTATTGAATCGTCTAGCCATTGGTATATATTACTCGGTTACGCTTTATACTTTTTGTATAGCATAATTTTAAGGATATACAGTTCATACCAATACCTAGATATTGGGGAAAGTTTTTTAAACAACATTAAGCTTCTCAATAACTTGTTTTAGCCCTACTTCTGGTGTAGCTACCAAATTAATTACTTTCGTGCGTCCATGTAAAAATAATTGAGCATACCGAAAACGAATGTCTGCGGTTGGTCGTTTAACAGGTTTGGGTGTCAACTGGCCATAAATAATTTGTGTGCCTGGATTGTTTGGATAACTACGACTATTTTCCACAAAATCAAAATAATCGTCATTAAAGAGATGGCCGCGAATTCCTAAAACTGCTTTTGTGATTCGTTCACCTTCAAGCTGGCTTTTTACATATAGCCGTAATTGATAGCCATTATCAACGTCTTTGTAATAATAAACATATTTACCTTTTTCCCAAACAAAAATTGGATTACCGAATTCTCGTTTAATATCTCTAGCTAATTCTTCAGATTTTGCTCTAGTCCATGTTTGCGGAGTTTCATTCATAAGTCTAAAGCTAATTTCACCCCTAACAGGACGCAACCTGTTAGCCATTAATGAGTAACGCTCTTGAAAATGCAGATGTACTTGTGGCTTGAAAAGTATTTCACCTTGAAAATCATCAACAGGAATCCCATAAATTGGAACTTGTAAAGATTGCGTATGCCCGGCTGTCACTTCAAATAACCATAACCTCATCATCGTCATCGTTGCCGTATCACCATCTTTTATTGTGCAAGCGTGACGCAATGCGGCTTTTGGTGTAGAAACGTCATTTACAGTTTGATTTTTAAACCACTGGATGACAGCTTTATTGTGTTGT
>NZ_DASQZC010000080.1:0-2421 GCF_035638895.1 Nostoc sp.
TTTATCGATCAGATGCTTGGTTATGGTAAAGATGCAGAAACAGCAGTTTTACAAGCAATTGCAGCAGATCCCACTTGTGCATTAGCTAATGCTTATGCGGCTGCTTATTATCTCACCCAAGAAAACCGCAAAGCTTGGCAGCTAGCTCTACCATATCTGCAAACTGCACAACAGTATTGCACCAAGATTACCGCCAGAGAACAGTTATATGTGCAAGCAATTTCAGCTTGGGCAAATCAAGAGATTGATGTAGCGATCGCCATTCATGAGGAAATTACCAGTAGGTTTCCCCATGATTTGATTTCTGTTCAGCAGGGGCAGTATCACTATTTTTATACAGGTAATAAAGATAAATTACTGGAAATCGCCCAAAAAGTTTTACTAAGCAATCCTGAAAATCATTATTTATCCGGCATGGTGGCATTTGGTTTAGAACAGTGTCATCAACTCCCAGCAGCAGAAAAGATGGCACGTCAAGCGATCGCCTTAAATAGATATGATCCTTGGGCGCATCATGCGATCGCTCATGTCATGGAAACTCAGGGAAGAATCGATGAGGGGATAGCTTGGATGGAGAGTTTTGCAGACACCTGGGAAAACTGCAACTCCATGCTCTACACTCACAACTGGTGGCACATTGCACTATATTATTTGCAGTTAGAAAACTACCAAAAAGTTCTCAAACTCTATGATACGCATATTTGGGAACGTGCCAACAAACAATCTCCTAAAGACCAAGTAGGAGCAATTTCATTATTATTGCGCCTAGAATTGCGCGGTGTAAATGTCGAGAACCGTTGGCAAAGCATCAGTCATTATCTTTACAGCCGGATTGATGAACACGCATTACCATTCCAGGATTTGCATTATGTCTATGCCCTTACCAAAGCTGGACACCATGATTGGGTGAACCAAATGCTTCAGAATATGCAGTATCACACTTTAAATATTAATCCCTTTCTGCAACGGAGTTGGATAGAAGTAGCAATTCCCGCAGCTAGAGGAATGGTAGCTCATGCCAAAGGCGATTTCCACACAACTGTTGCGGAACTGAAACCTGTTTTACCACGCTTGCATGAGATTGGAGGGAGTCATGCACAGCGAGTATTATTTGAGCAAGTTTATCAAGATGTGGTTTTATCAGCACAAAAGCAGAGTTGGGATTATGCCATGTCTTAAAAACTTAGTTGGAAGTCCTTTACCTAAATAAGCTAACACAAGAGCAATCGCTATAAATCTGATTTAATATCTGATAGTCTTTTAATTCCACTACGGCAAAACGTCTGACTCCAAACTGTTCCATGACTCTTTGCAACTCTGCATCTGGTTGGAGTAGTGCTAACTGCATTTGCTGAATTAAAGATATACCTAGACGCTGTGCTACTACTAAAGGTGGCATTGGGGAAGGCCCCAACACTTCCACCACCCGCAAATGCTGTAAAAATTCGGGAAAATCTTTTAATTCCTGTTCTAGCACTACACTATCAATCGATGCACAATCTGCCAATCCCTCAACTACCCAGCGAATTGAATGCTGATGCGAACCTGATTGTAGCGTTTTGCTAAAAAAACTTTCAGGATATTTTTCTTGAATTAATCTATGACAGAGTAAATTATAACCACTGTTAGAACCAAGGTCATTATAACAAAATGTTTTTTTTGCTAAATCGGTAAATTTTTTGATATTACTATTAGCATTGACAATTACATCTGCATAGTAAATAGGGTGGTTGCTATATCGTGATGATTGCATTACTGGCGCAACCAATGTCTGGAATTGATTTGAAACTATTTGACTATACCGAACTAGTGGTAATCCACAAATAAAAGCTAGGTCTATTTGGTCTTCAAATAACCTGGGATCGTCTAAAGGGTCACATTCACTTGGTTGTAGTTGGAATTCTGCTTTTAAAACACGACTTAAATAAGCTGTGATCGCCTGATAAAATCCGAACCAATTGGGAGCCAGATAAGATATAATTTGCAACTTTTTATAAGATATAGCCATTTTTTTCTACAGCACTTTCAATCTGAAAAAATTGAGTCAGTTTTTTGCCAGCTTGACCATCGCATTACTTGATCAACATTAGTATTATTACTACTATTTATAACAGATTTATCGTTATACCTAGATTCATATTTTTCCCATAAATTTGACTTTTTCGCCGCCCAAATTCTTTTTGCATCCTAACTAAACTGGCGACGGCTATAATACAAAAAGTTTAGGGGTAGTTATGAAACCACCCCTTTATTTCCCTAATATTTAGAATTTACTTGCACACCCCTTAATGGGAGTTAATTTACTCAGAAATATTAATCGAACTTTCAACTTGAGAATTAGCCAATGTTGGTGCTGTAAAAATCCGCGAGTACAGACTTGATGGTTGCTGATGAGCAACGACTGGTAGAACTTCACGAGCA
>NZ_DASQZC010000081.1:0-4791 GCF_035638895.1 Nostoc sp.
TTGGGACGAGGAAAAGGGTTATTAATTCTGGCTAATGTGGAGTTTTTCCTTTTTATATAAGCTAGCTGTTTGTCATTGAGGTCGTCCTTGGCTTTAATTTTGGTGAGAATTTTAGCAATTTCTTCTGCTTTTTCTTCTCTGACTAGGTTTGTTCCTTCATCTGTCCACAGACGAGTATCTACAGAACAGTAGAGAATTAAATGGTTAACATCCCAAGGATCGCCTTTGCCTTCCTCTTCTTGCCAAGCAATAAGTCCACTTCGGAGAGTGAATAGGCTACT
Organism: Nostoc sp.; assembly: GCF_035638895.1. Lineage (GTDB taxonomy): Bacteria > Cyanobacteriota > Cyanobacteriia > Cyanobacteriales > Nostocaceae > Nostoc. The sequence goes on from NZ_DASQZC010000081.1 coordinate 282, forward strand.
GGAGTGCTGTTTTTTACCGATTCGTTTGATTCGCTGGTCTTCATAGAAACGTTGAAACCAATGGAGTTGACGAGAGTCACAATATATTTGGAAAGTATGTTCACTAAAACCATTGAATTTTACACAGATACGCCCATCTTTGTTTTTGAACCAAGTCATATCTTCATTGGTCTCAAAAGCAACTGGAAAAGGTACTCTACTAGGTTTTTTTAATAAATTGTCTTGCCATGATTTCGCCTCAGCTTCATTGCTAGGAACTTTTTGAGTGGCAATAATGAGAGTTTCTAACCATTTCGTATCGGTTAAATCTCTTCCTTTAGGAATTCGAGCAGCTAGCTGTTCCGTGAGACGTTCAATTTGAATTTCTACTTTGCGCCGACGCTGGGCAAACTTTTTTAGGTCTTCTTCTTTGTCACTCACGTTGCATCTATTTTTAAGCAAATAGCTGATAGCGCAACGATTTAGGTTATCTTCTGTGTTGCTGTAAGCCTCAAATAGGCTTTTGGAGACAGTACGATCGCGTAGCGTCCGCTCCGCGTAATCGCTATCCGAATCTTTTGATTTTTTAGTTTTTTGCCGTTTCTTTCCTTTGGCTGGTTGTGGTTCAACCGTATCTGACTGGGGTGTAACTTGAGCTAGAATTTCAGCAGCTTTGATACGAAGGTTTTCTAAGTTAACACCACTGGCTTCTACTAATTCAGTATCACTTTTGAGCATTTCCAACCAGCGATTTTTACCGTCCAGTTGGTACTGCAACCTTTTCATTAGTGCTAACCAAGATTTGTAGATGTAGTTAACTCTAGCGATCGCACTCGTGTAAAACCGTCCTGGTTGACCAATAAAGCGAGAGTCGGTTTTGAGTACTGCACACAGTTGCTTGACTATCCCAGTAGGTATTTTTCCCTTTTGTCGCCAGGTTTCAAAGTCAGGATCTTGAGCTACTTGAAGCAGTAATTCATTAATCAGTGGAGTGTTTTTATCTGCCATGAGCTTCCATAGCTGTTGGCGAGTAACAACACTAGGGACAAGACGACACTGAATCGTGTTTTGACTCATCGATTTTAAATTTAAAAACATATTATGTTCAATAATACCATATATGTCTAGTGAAATGCTGTGCATAAAATGATTTCATGCAGGAAACTTTTTTTACGAGTAAACAAGCTGCTGAAATCACAGGCTGCACTCTGCGCCAGCTCCAATACTGGCGAGAAAAAGGTGTAGTTATGCCTGTTATCGGTGAAACTGGAATAGGGCGTAGTATTTATTACTCAAAGCCGAATTTGATGGAACTGGCAGCAATGTTATATTTTTTGTCTATGGGACTAAATTTTGATGTTGCTAATACTACGCTTAAAACATTGAAAGACAAGGAACCAGAATTATTTGAATCTGGGAAAGGTACGCGGTGGATGCTCCAACGAGACAATCACAAGCGATCGCTCGAACTTGTAGAGTTTGAATTAGAACAAGCGATCGCCCAAATAAAAGCAGGTCAACCTGTAATTCCAGTATGGTTGGATACCATACACGAGCGTATAGCCAGCAAATTGAAAGATTAGACTTCAGCAATTTGGAAGTGTGTTGGAGTGTCTCTCAACAAAAGATATACTGGCAAAGCATTAGTGTCGCAATCTCAGCATCTATATGGGCAAACTTACGCTGCCGCAACTAGAACGTCATCTTTTTTCTGCTGCTAATATTCTGCGGGCAAAAATGGACGCTTCGGACTTCAAAGAATACATCTTCGGGATGCTTTTTTTAAAACGCGCATCGGATGTGTTTGAGCAGCAGTATAAGCAAATTTTGCAGCAGAATTTGCAAAGGGGACGCACAGAAGAAGAGGCAGAAATGAGGGCAAAAAGCCCCATCAGTTATAAAGAAACTTTTTTTGTGCCAGAGAAGGCTCGGTGGCCATATCTTCTTGATGAGCTACATAAAAACGTAGGGCAAGGGCTAAATGATGCATTGACGGCATTTGAGGAAAGTAACGAAGTGCTGGCGGGAGTATTAAAACATATTGATTTTAATCGTCAAGCCGGTAAGAATCGTATTCCTGATGTCAAGTTGCGCGAACTGATTAAACACTTCAATAAATATCGTTTGCGAAATGAGGATTTTGTATTTCCTGATTTGCTGGGTGCTGCTTACGAGTACTTGATTAAGGAATTTGCAGATTCTGCTGGGAAGAAAGGGGGTGAGTTTTATACCCCGCGTGAGGTCGTGCAACTGATGGTGCGGCTGTTAAAACCCCAAGCTGGAATGTCAGTTTATGATCCCTGCTGTGGTTCAGGTGGAATGCTAATTCAGGCGAAACAGTATGTAGAAGAATGTGGCGGTAACTCGAAAAATTTATCTCTTAATGGACAAGATAATAATGGTGGAGTGTGGGCAATTTGTAAGATTAATATGCTTTTGCACGGTATTAGGGACGCAGATATTCACAACGACGATACTTTACTTAATCCCTTACACGTTGAAAACGGTAAACTTAAAGATTTTAACCGAGTGATTAGCAATCCACCCTTCTCCCAAGACTATAGCCGTGACGGAATGCAATTTCCTGATCGCTTTACACATGGTTACTGCCCTGTTAAGGATAAAGCAGATTTGATGTTTGCCCAGCACATGTTAGCTGTTCTCAAAACTGATGGAATGATGGCAACGGTAATGCCGCATGGGGTGCTGTTTCGGGGCGGAGAAGAAAAGAAAATTCGAGAGAGTTTTATTAAAAATGATCAATTAGAGGCGGTGATTGGCTTACCACCCAATTTATTTTATGGCACACCTATCCCCGCCTGTATTTTGGTGATGTGTCCACAAGAGGCGAAACCTGTTGAACGCCAGGGAAAAGTTTTGTTTATTAATGCTGATGCTGAATATTATGCAGGTCGCGCTCAAAATTATTTGCGTCCTGAGCATATTGAAAAGATTTCCTGGGTGTTTGAAAATTTTGTGTCTTTACCTGGATATTCGGCAGTACTAACTAAGGAAAAATTGGCAGAAGAAGGTTACAACTGTAATATCCGCCGCTATGCTGATAATGCACCACCACCAGAGCCACAAGATGTAAAAGCGCATTTATTTGGGGGAATTCCCAAGGCTGAGGTCGAAGCGAAGCGCGAATTATTGGCAGCACATGGGTTTGACCCCAGTAGGATTTTAGCGGAGAAGAATTAGTGGATTATTTGGATTTTATTTCTGCAATTAGCGAAAGAGGGCAGATTAAAACTTTTATAGAATCGGATGCTGGTGTTCAGCAGCAAGAAGGCAAACTTTATAGTGTGTTTGCTGCTTGGTGGCAAATACACTCGACCAGTTTGGGTGACTTGCCTAAAAGTAAAAAGGTGATGGAACTCCGCGCTGAGTTTTTTAGTTCTTTTGTGGATAGTTTGCAACCTGTGGGATTACTTGACCGCTTTAAGGTGGCGGGTGTGGTTGCTAGTTGGTGGAATGAACAGAGGTATGAACTGAGAAGTTTATCAGAGTCAGGTTTTGGTGGTTTAGTTGATAGTTGGGTAGATACGATTAAAGATGCTTTAGAGCAAGATGATGACGAGAAGAAAAAGCAGGCAAAATTTGACCCTCTAAATCATAAGTTAGTAGGGCAGTTGATGCCGGATTATTTACAAGATATTGCTGAGGTTGAGGCGAAAATTGTGGAATTAGAACAGCAAAAGTCAGCTTTTGAGCAGGGAGAGGAAGCTGAGGCGGATGCTGAAGAAGGTGAAGAACCAGAAACGGTTAATATTGTCAAAGATTTAGAGACAGACCTTAAGTATATAAAAAATTTGATTAAAGAGCCGAAGAAGGAACTCAAGATTTTAAAGAAGGCATCTTTATTTAATAAGGATAAAATTGCTGAACTTGAGGTTTTTATTGAGCGCCATGAAGTAGAGATTGCTGAAATAGAAGCCCAACTGGAACCCTATAAGGAAATTGTTAAGCAGTTGAGGGAAGCAAAGGCAAAATTAAAGGCATTAAAGGATGAATTGGTGAAGCGTTTGTCAGCTGCGCGGGCTGCATTGACTGATGAAGATTGTCGAGAATTAGTATTAGCTATTTTCAAGGATGGGTTAATTGCTGAATTGGAGCGATATGTTACCGCGCACCGTCAGCAGGTGATTGCTGCGGTAGAGAATTGGTGGGATAAGTATCGGGTGACGTTGCAGAATATTGAGACGGAACGAGATGCAGCAGCGAAGAAGTTGAATGAGTTTTTGCAGGGGTTGGGGTATGCATGAGGTTTTGGTCAAGAATGAGGAGTTTAAGGATTCGCCTTTGGGCAACATTCCGAAGGATTGGGAATTAATAAAAATTGGCTATTCAACTAATATTGAAAATGGTACAACTCCATCTCGTGAAGAGGATACAGCACTTCCCGGTGTTATGAGGTACAATAGCAACAATTAGTAAACCAGTTTTTTAAATGTTGAGGATTCATTAAGTCGAGTGCAACTGAGATTACTGTATCAACCATTTCTGTTGTAGTTGGAGCAAAACTGCGTAA
>NZ_DASQZC010000082.1:0-9877 GCF_035638895.1 Nostoc sp.
CGGGAAGCCACAATAAATAAACGATAGGATTGTGCTACTTGAGGCGCAGCAATCCCCACGCCGTTAGCTTCGGCAACAGTAGCAATTAAGTCTTTAATTAACTTTTGGATATGCTCATCTTGAATATTCTCAACCCAAGCAGCTTTTTGGCGTAATGTTGGATTTCCTAATTGAATTATTGGCGCTAATTCAGACATGATTGAACTCCTTTAAGTAATGGGGAGTGGGGAGTAGGGAATTGGGAATGGGAGCATTGAGCATTTACAAATGGCAAATGACATCATCCCTCGCGTGTTACGGGTAAAGGAGCAGGTTGGACTCCTACTTGGACAATTTGCCCATTGCGTTCCACTTCTATTGGTAAGTTAGTACCGATTTTGCTATTTTCTACTAGCTTTTGTACTTGTTCAATTTTAGTGACAGGCTGGTTATTAATACTTTTAATCACATCACCGACTCGTAGTCCAGCCGTAGATGCAGGCGATCGCGGCACGATATCAACCAGCAAAACGCCCTCATCAGCTGTAAGATTTAAGCGATCGCCTGCTCTATTTTTTATTCTTTCTTTAATTTCTGGTGTCAGTGTCACCATCTGAACACCCAAATAAGGGTGATCTACTTTACCGTTAGCAATTAATTCCTGGGCAATTCTTTGCACAGTATTAATGGGAATAGCAAATCCCAAACCTTGAGCGCCTCGGATAATAGCTGTGTTCATCGCAATTACTTGGCCACGAGCATTTAGCAATGGGCCACCAGAGTTACCAGGGTTAATTGCAGCGTCCGTTTGGATGTAATCAACCCGTTTGTCGCTAGCACCGATATCGCTACTAGAACGACCTGTAGCACTAATAATCCCAGAAGTAACGGTATTATTCAAGCCTAAAGGGTTCCCAATAGCGATTACTGCCTCTCCTGGTTGCAAAGCATCGGAGTTACCCACAGCTAGGGTTGGTAGATTATTAGCATCAATTTTGATTGTAGCCACATCCGTAACCGGATCTTCACCCAACACTTTACCGTCAAAAGTCCTGCCATCTTTGAGTGTGACAGTCACTGTATCAGCACCATCTACCACATGAGAATTGGTCACAATTTGACCTGAAGAATTAATGATAAATCCAGAGCCGTTACCCCGCTCTACCCGTTGTCTAGGCTGTGGCGCACCGTCTCCAAAAAACCGTCGGAAAAATGGGTCGTTGTTAAATTCGTCTGGTACACGAGAAGTGATTGTTCGGGAAGAATCAATGCGAACTACCGCAGGCCCCACCTGTTGCACTACTTTTACCACAAAATTAGCATCTTCAGACGAAGAGATAATTGGTGGGGGGACAATTACCGGATTAGGTTCTATTGTCTTTTGGGCTTGAGTCTGGCTTTGTCGAGTCTCAAAGATTTTAGCAGGTAAAAGAGAGCAGCTCCCCAGGAACACCACTGCTACCCCGTATGAGAGCATCCATAACCTGTGAGGTAAACCCCTAGTATCAATTTTTTTGGGTGCTAAATGATGGTTTGTTGTCTTCATGTGTCGTTGCTTCTCCATATCAATCGCTGGTGTTAGGATCTTGCCTACGGGGTATGTCCCAAAATGATTACAACTTAAAAGCTTATTCTAGGTCTAGCGTGTTTGGATGCTAAATTAGTGCTTTCTCTTCTATTGTGACCGTTAGCAGCAAAGGTGGTGGATGATGGAAATTCCCATAGAAAGTCTGTGGAGTCAGGTACTAGAGCGTCTACAGCTTGAACTATCCCGGCCCACCTTTGAAACTTGGATTAAAACTGCTAGTGCGGAGCGATTAGAAAATAATTGCTTGGTAATCTGTACTCCTAACCCATTTGCTCGTAATTGGTTACAGAAATATTACATAAATACCATTGCTCATGTGGTACAAGATATTCTGGGTCATCCCGTAGGAATTTACATTACTGTTGCTCAAGGAGATGAATCTCATTTGAGTGAACGACAGGTTTCTTGGGAATCACCAGAACCCAGCAGTATTCCCGAAGCTATTCCTACTCACAATCATAAAACTACTCAATTAAACTCTAAATATGTCTTTTCGCGGTTTGTAGTTGGTGCTAATAATCGGATGGCTCACGCTGCTTCTTTGGCAGTTGCGGAATCTCCAGGTAAAGAGTTTAATCCTTTATTTTTATGCGGTGGCGTAGGTTTGGGTAAAACTCATCTTATGCAGGCTATTGGTCATTATCGCTGGGAAATTTCGCCTAATTGTAAAATATTTTATGTTTCGACTGAGCAGTTTACTAATGATTTAATTACAGCGATCCGTAAGGATAGTATGCAAAGTTTTCGAGAGCATTATCGAGCAGCTGATGTTTTATTAGTTGATGATATTCAGTTTCTTGAAGGGAAGGAATACACTCAAGAAGAATTCTTTTATACTTTTAATACTTTACATGAAGCTGGTAAACAAGTTGTTATTGCTTCTGATCGTCCTCCTAACCAGATTCCTAGCTTGCAAGAACGGCTTTGTTCTCGGTTTTCTATGGGGTTAATCGCAGATATCCAAAAGCCGGATTTAGAAACTAGAATGGCAATTTTACAGAAAAAAGCTGAGGATGAAAATATTCGCCTTCCCCGCGATGTGATTGAGTATATTGCTTCTAACTATACTTCTAATATTCGAGAATTAGAAGGAGCTTTAATTCGGGCGGTGGCTTATATTTCTATTTGGAGTTTACCGATGACAGTAGAAAATATCACACCAGTTTTAGAACCGCCTAACGAAAAAATGGCAGCTACCCCAGAAGCAATTTTAAAGGTTGTGGCGGATAATTTTGATGTTTCAATAGACGATCTCAAAAGTAACTCACGACGAAGAGAGATTAGCTGGGCGCGTCAAATAGGAATGTATCTCATGCGCCAACACACGTCTCTGAGTTTGCCCAGAATTGGCGAGGAGTTTGGTGGTAAAGACCATACAACGGTAATCTATAGTTGCGATAAAATTACCCAACTCCACCAGAGCGATCGCACTTTAGCACAAACAATCCGCCAACTGAGCGATCGCATCAATATAACTAGCCGTTCTGAAAAATCATCCTGAAGATGTATTTGAAGTTTTCCACAACCACCACCTTTATAATTAGCATTGACGGCTAAATAAATAGTCAAAAATATTAAGTAACGGATAAAAATTGATTAAATATAACTTAAATTGTAGAAAAATCTTACTTTTTGTGGATAAATCTGTGGAAAACTTGAGATTTTACTAGTAAAGCTTAATTAAGTATAATTACCTTGTGGAAAAGTATTTGAGTTTTTCCACAAGTTTTCCACAATGTAAACTTGCCTAACTATGATTTCAATAGAAATTAGGGAATTTTATAGTGGTTTGTCAAGTTTGCTGAGTTTGTAGTGAGCGCTTTAACGCTCGAATCAAGGGCTTAAAGTCCTTACTACGAACTTATTTACCTATCATAATGATAAATGGGATGAGTCGGACAACTGTTCGACCTCGCAGCCTACCAAGCTAATTCCAATCATTATTTGTAGTGAAGTTTTGGAATAATTTTGTGCTAGGAATTTTGGTATCGCCTCGTATACCTGATTGAAAAACCTGCCAATCTTTTGAAAAGACTAGCAGGTATGGCTTATCATCAATCGGAGCGGCGGGATTCGAACCCACGACCTCCACTACCCCAAAGTGGCGCGCTACCAAGCTGCGCTACGCCCCGGTCAGAATTACCATCATACAGCAAAACTCTAGCATAAGCAACAGGCATATTTAAAAAACCTTCAGCATTCCAGTCGCTTGCAGCAAATCGGCAACAGCAGAAGCATCCCATTTACCTTCTACACATCGCCCTGTATTTAAGATGAAGCGCAGACTGTAGGCATGAGGATAGCCTTCTACCTCCATCCATAATAAATCGCTTTCGGCTTCACAAGCGATTTTTTCCTCTTCCATTAATTCAGTTGTGAGTTGTTTCATGGTGTCTGCTAGCTGTGTTAGTAGACGGCAGAAATCATTCAACTCGGCTTCGGTTAACTCAATTGCCCAATCATCTGTACCGACTAAACCTTTAAATTCATGTGCGTCGGGGTTCCAGCCTATACGCCAACCACATCCGGTTTTTACAAGGCGTTCCATAGCTTAGTTTTTTAAACGCAGAGGAACGCAGAGGAACGCAAAGGAAGATTTTGAACTGTGGGTTTGGTCATTTTAGTAGTTCAGCCCCTCCTGGTTGGGGTGGCTGTGGTGTAGTTGATGTATTAGGACTGGGTGTGGTGTTGGGGCTAGGAGGTGCGGTATTTTGGGAAGTAGGGTTAAATATGTTGATTAAGACTTGCACTAGGGCATTTCGTTGGCTGCGGGTGAGACGAGTGATGGCTTTGCGATCGCCTTCTATTGGATTTTCCCGTAGTGTTTCATGGCCTGGATAGGTAGTATCATACATAATTTCGTTCGCACCCAGGTAATCAGCTAAAGTCAGCTTCCAATCTAAGCGATAAATTGGGGCCCGCCCTTTGGTATAAATGTGATATGTAATCAAGCGACTTACTAAGGTGTTGTTTTCGGCAACTTTCCTATCTTCTTTGCTGATATAGTTATTTTCTCGTGGTAAATCTGGCAATTGCTGATATACTAACTGCCAAACATCGCTAGGTGTGATTCTCTGAGAGTATGCAGGTTGGATACTAAATAAATTTCTATGTATTGATTTGTCCGCCCCTGAACCCAAAACAATTACACCCACCACCATTAAAGCAGTGAGTGTCTGCCAAGGTTTAAGTAGGGGTTGAATGAACGATAAATTTTTGCTCATCCTACCTTCTCTAAAGCCTTTTTTTATAGTTCGCCAATAATTTCTGGCTGAGTCAATTCATCGGACATTTCGATAATTGCCCTTAGCACTGGCTTCATCATCGCATCTTCGTTATTTTCAAAGTCTTCATAACGCCGACGTTTAGCACGATTGGCCACCTGAACCGTAATGCGGTAACGATTTGAGGCTGCACTAATCAGCTCCTCAGAACGGTGCATAATCTGAGACTGAGTTGTCTCGAACTTAGAACGCTTTAGCATAATCACTGGTTCTTGGGGTCATTCCCCAGTGTAGCAGTACCGATAAATCTGATGCTGTGTATTTAATCGCTAGCAACCTCTCTCTTGATAGAGGTTGAGAGTGTTTCAGTCAATATAAGTTACTTATAATGCTAATTTGACTAAAAGTCACACATCCTTATGGCTGACCTTGTGGAAACTGCTATCAACGCGGGAAACTTCAATACCCTGATAAAGGCTGCTGAAGCTGCAAATCTTATAGAAACTCTAAAAAGTCCTGGTTCTTTCACATTATTTGCACCAACTGACGAAGCCTTTGCCAATCTGCCAGAGGGAACCTTAGACTCGCTACTACAAGACATTCCCAAGCTCAGGAAAATTGTGGCATATCATGTCGCTAGTGGCGATGTTCGGTCTGATGATTTGGTACAGATTAATGAGGCAGAGACCTTTGAAGGGTCAATTGTCGCCATTGAATCTGCCGACGGCAAATTTAAGGTAAATAACGCCAATGTCATCAAAACAGACATTTTGACAGACAATGGGGTGATCCATGTTATTGATGCGGTGTTGATGCCTGCAATGGTGGCAGGGAAATAAAGATATTGGGCATGGGGCATGGGGCATGGGGCATGGGTTATTCTCCTTGTCTCCCTCATCTCCCTCATCCCCCCACTCCCTACTCCCTACTCCCCACTCCCCACTCCTAGAATGCACCCACTACGTGCTGGAACAGTCAATGACAACTGCTGAGTTTCTCCTTCACTATTCCACTCAACTTCAGCAGTGCCATATAACAGCTTGTTGGGTTGAGTGCGTAAACTGACGACATCTGCATTGACTGTTGCCGAACTTGTGCCAGCATTGACGGCAATTATCAATTCCTCTGTTCCTAAAGTTCGCGCAAAGATATAAATTTGTCCTTGAGCATGGAGGACTTGGTATTCACCTGTACGCAAGGCTGGATATGTGTGGCGTAGGGCAATTAATTGACGATGAATATTGAAAATTTCTTGATTCCAGTTACTCTCTAAAGGAAAGCCACGACGTGAGTCTGGATCTATTGCACCAGGTAAACCAACTTCATCACCATAGTAAATGCTGGGCGCACCGGGAAAGGTGAGTAGCAATAAAGTTGACAATTCTATACTACCTATATCACCGCCTGCAATTGTCATCAATCGGGCTGTATCATGACTTGCTAGCAAATTGAGTTGAGTTAGCTGAATTTCCCAAGGGTAAAGTTGCAGTACTTCTTGGATTTTGGTAGCGTACTCGGCGGCAAATAAGGGTGGGTAGGGTTGATAGTCGCGGCTTTGGACTTGTTCTAAGACTACGCGATCGCCTGCTGTAAAGGCAATTGTTGGCCCAGTAAATAGATAATTCATCACGCCGTCAAATTGTGTTCCATCCAACCACTCGCGGGAATCTCCCCACACTTCGCCCACAATGTAAGCTTCGGGATTGACTGCCTTGACGCGATCGCGGAATTCCTGCCAAAATCCAGGAGTTTTTATTTCAAATGGTACATCTAATCGCCAACCATCAATGCCGAATTTAATCCAATATTCGGCAATTTCCATAATATATTCCCGCACTTCTGGGTTGTCGTGGTTAAATTCTGGTAAAGCACGATTTCCTGCCCAACCTACATAATTAGCAGGGAATTCCCCATTGTATGCTGAAAGGGGCCAGCCTTCAATTTTGAACCAATTTACCCAAGGCGAATGGGGGCCATTTTCTAAAACATCATGGAAGAAGAAAAAACCACGGCTGGAATGGTTAAATACGCCATCCAGAACAACTTTGATATTCCGTTGATGGGCTGCATCAAGCAATTCCTTAAAAGCCTCATTGCCCCCTAACATCGGGTCAACTTGATAATAATCGTGGGTATGATAGCGATGATTGCTAGCGGATTGAAAAATGGGTGTAAAGTAAATCGCGTTAATTCCTAAATCCTGGATATAGTCTAAACCCTCCATGATGCCCCATAGATCGCCGCCTTTATAACCTTGGAGTGTTGGCATAGAGTCCCAATCTTCCCAACGGGCTTCACGCAGCAGCCGTTTGCGCGGCTGTTTGCTTCTAGCAAAGCGATCTGGGAAGATTTGGTAGAAAACCGCGTGCTTTACCCAGTCTGGTGTTTGAATTTGCATGAATAACTTTTTGTACCTTCAGAAGCGATCGTTGCAAATCTTAGCTTCTTTATGGCTCTTACTTATGATAGAGAATCTGTCATTTGCCACTAGTCATTAGCGATTTAGTCTATATTCTCTTACTTTATACGCAAATGTTATCATTCTTAACTATTTTGGCTACAATTTGTTGGAGTATTTAATATTAATTAAAATTATATTTTTTATTCATTACTTAATTATTCTTAATTTTATTTGCTTTATCCGTAATGATTGAAGCAGACCTGGATTAGTTTAATAGCTTCATAAAATTTTTCTGTTATCCCAGTTTAGGGTAACTCTGAGATGCAGCTGCTCAAAGCTGTCTCAAGAGCCATAGAAAATAACTATGAGGGAGACACAATTCAAGAATATGAGTTATGAATTATTGTCATAGAAAGAACTTACTACCTCCTAAGCTTATTTGATGTTATCTATGAAAAAAATAGATAACTATAGTCGCATCAAATAATCAAGGTGAAAAAACTACGTTCTAGAGAGACTGCTCCCTCTCAAATCAATACTTTGTTAACAGTAAATAAATTTAGATTGAGGTAAAAATGAGGCACGAAAAACTTTCTCCCGGATTACTTTTGGCATTTCGAGACTATCAAAATGAAGGAGATCAAGCTTTAGTTACACATAAGCGATCGCTTGGCATCATTGCCCACAAAAGCCCAGTCAAGCCAACTAAGAGCGTCGTTTTTATCTACTGCGACCATGATGCAGACTTAAGTTACCTATCACAATATAATATTGAAGTCAATCAAAACTCTGGAAGTGTGCGAACGGCTTTCTTACCGATAGAGACTTTAGATGTCTTATCTGAAGAAGATATTATCCAACGCATTAAGCCATCACGCAAACTTCATTTGAAGATGGACACTGCAATGGGAACAGTCAAAATACCGGAGTTCCAGAACAAAACCGGACTGACTGGTAAAGGAGTAATTATCGGCATTATAGACAGTGGCATTGATCCGAAACACCCCGCCTTTGCCGGAAGAATTTTACACATTTGGGATCAAACACTGCCAGGGCCAGGAGTGACGGAAGGTGCTTATGGGGGTGAATTTACAGGAGCGCAACTGACAATTTCTCAGGATACTAGCGGTCATGGTACTCACGTTGCGGGAATTGCTGCCGGTGCCGATGCTACCTATGGCGGTGTCGCACAAGAGGCGGAATTAGTTGTCGTCAGATCAGATTTACAAGATGCCCACATTGCTGATGCTGTGCGTTACATTTTCCGAATTGCTAGAGAGTTAAGACGCCCAGCAGTGGTAAATCTCAGCTTGGGTGGACACGCTGATGCCCATGATGGTAGCGATTCTTTATCAAAGGTAATTAACGCCGAAACTGGCCCTGGAAGAATTGTTTGCTGTGCTGCGGGTAACGAAGGGAACGCCAATATTCATGGTCAAGCGACAATACCCAGTGGACGCACTCGTGGTATGCGCTTTAATGTTCCTTTGAATCAAATAAGCATAGTTTGGTTAAACGGTTGGTATTCCAAAGATAGCGAATTGGAAGTGTCGCTGCGAAGTCCTAACGGTTTTGTCACCCCTTACCAAAAAATAATTACTCAGGGTAATGCCGCACAAGATTATCAGTTACCAGATGCACGGGTGCAATTAGCGACACCAGCGCCAGATAAAGCCAACGGCGACCATAATTTCTTTGTGCAAATACGCGGTATTGACCCCTCGCCAGTCATGGGAGGTATTTGGCAGCTGCGAGTCCGCAACACTTCTTCAACTGACACATGTTTGAATGTGTGGACACTAGATGACAGTTCATCAGTGTTTTTCACAGGTAAAAGTGTGAAGGATGCGGTAAAAATTGGTTCGCCAGGAGCCGCCAGCAGTGCAATTACTGTTACCGCCTATACTACTAGAACCAAGTACACAGATATTGATAACAAAGTGCAAGAAATGGGGTTAGAATTGCATACTATTTCGGAATTCAGTAGTGAAGGGCCACTACGGAATAGTGGACAGAAGCCGGATGTAGCAGCACCAGGAGCGATGATTATTTCCACGCTTTCCGCCGATGCAAATTTTGACCGTTCATCGATGATTAATTCCAAGTTTGTGGTACGAGCGGGTACGAGTATGGCGACACCCTTCGTTAGTGGATTAGTTGCACTGCTGTTGCAGCGAGATCCTAAACTTGATCCGGCTGCTGTGAAAGACTTGCTACGTAAAAATAGTACAATTCCTGGAAAACCCCCAGGCACATTTGATGAAAAATGGGGTTATGGAGTGATTAACGCAGCTAATCTGTAATTAGACTGAGAAAGGTAAATATTATTTCTGTACAAGGGTAGGCAATAAAAACCTATAAATTTGATAAGTTAGGGTAAACAATTCCTGTCTACCCTTTTTAATTAGGAGTTGCTGATGAATTATCAGAAACTAGACGCCGCTCTTGCTACAGCGCTGAATGATGTTCAAAATTCAGAAAAACCGAGTTTGACAGTTTTTATTCATACTGAACCAATTTTAAACTCTGCTGCAACTGCTGTTTTAGAAAGTTTTGGTGTCAATGGTGTTAGCAATGGCAAAGATATTTTCACGGCAACACTGTCACCAAATGCCATTTCTCAGTTGTCAGAGCAATCTTGGGTGAAATATTTGAAGCGATCGCAGCAATTAGGTTTGGTTAATA
>NZ_DASQZC010000083.1:0-34795 GCF_035638895.1 Nostoc sp.
GGGTTTAGCGATCGCTCAACCCAACCTGTAACAATTGAGGAAATAACTGCATGTTGAATCGCTTATTAATGGTTAAAGCATGGCTACTATTGATTGTGCTTGCAAAAGCTTTATCAATTAATTCTCCTGCCTATGCACAAATAATTCAGACGAATCCTCAGCAACCTCAGTCTTTTCAAGAAAGAATGAGACAACAACAAGAGCAGCAAACTCAGCGAACGCAAGAGCAATTTAATGAAACATTGCTTCGGCAACAGTTTCAGCAACCACAGCTACAACAACAACTGAGATTACAACAGCAACAATTTACACAACAACAGCAAGAACTGATCCGCCAGCAACAACTGAGACTACAACAAGAACAATTTAGACAACAATCGCAAAACTTTACACGACAGCAACAACTAAGAATACAACAGCAACAACTCAGACAAAATCAACAAATTAGACAACAGCAACAATTTAGATTACAAGAACAGATACGACAGCAACAACTCCGACAACAGAATAACAACCTGTGAAATGCTCGAAATTGTTGACAAGTAACTTTATTATTAAAAAATTAGAGAAAATTTTCTCTAATTTTTTTAATTTTTAATGACTAGCGCTGTGCATAAATACCTGGGGCATAAGCCTCAATCACTTTACCAGTGCGAGTGCAACTAATCATTAAATAGTCACAACTAGAGCATTGTGTTCGAGTTAATTGACTATCAGAAATGTAATAGCGTTCAGCTTGGCAGCCGCAATTCGGACAGTAAATTTTTTGTACTGTTTGCATTTTAAAACCCCTGGTTGTAACTATTTTTTATTTGAGAAAACTGCCAGTGAAACTAGCGAAATTTTTGATTTGACCCAATTTAACAAACTGTCTTAATATTGGCTAGATTATTTTAAACAAAATTTCAGATTTGAAAGATTTAGGATATCTTTCTATATTATCCTAACAATTAGGCGATTTTACCCTCCTACTTTAGATACATAAATTGCTTTTTAATTAAATACTGTTTAGAGATTTACTGATCCCTATGGAGAATGCCTTGAGAAAGACTTATTTACAGGCATTTCAGAGAAATATAAAAAAAGCCGTTCTTGTATTCAAAAATTAAATACCGAAAAATACTGTATATTTAGTCACAAAATATCTATCTTAAGATTTAGTTAATATTTGCTACAAGATTAATAAGATTAAAATTAGTAAACTTCTAAAGCAACGGCTTTTTTCGTTCGCAGCAGAACTTCAAAATCCCCTCAAGATTCTCTTAGCGTGTGATATCAATTCAGTAATCAAAACTTAACCCCCCAACTCTTGTAGGGTTGGGGAAGAGTTTCTTCCAGGATTACTAAGCATGAAACTGTTGATTAGGTTTTGAGTACTCCTGTTAGCGTAGCGGGGCGTAGCCCATTCTGTATTCTAAATTCTGAATTCTGCTGTAACTAGCAACTTGGGTTAAAGATGGCATAAGTGGCTTTTCCCTGCCTTTTAGCTCGGTACATAGCAATATCAGCATCTCGCAGCAGAGTTGCTGGCTCCTCATAATGACTAAAATTCCAAGTAATACCAATGCTAGCTGTAGTAGATAATTGATATCCATTCAGGTTAACTGGCAATCGTAAGGAGTCTTGAATCCGTTTGGCAACATTGGTAGCGTCGGTAATATCTTTAATATCGTCTAAAAGAAGTGTAAATTCATCACCACCAAATCGTGCTACAGTATCGCCACTGCGTAAGCACGACTCTAAACGTCTAGCGATCGCTACTAAAAAATCATCCCCTATTCCATGCCCAAAGCGATCGTTAATCTCCTTGAAGCCATCTAAATCTAAAAATAAAACTGCAAAATAATAATCGTTTCTGCGTTTGCTACGCTCAATTATTTGTCTGAGCCGATCTAAAAATAAAACCCGATTTGGTAATTCTGTAAGCCCATCATAAAAGGCATTGCGGATCAGTTGCGCCTCTCTCTGTTTGCGTTTGGTAATGTCTTGAAAAACAAAAACTGCGCCAGTAATCTTGCCATTTTGATCGCGGATGGGTGCAACATTATCCCCAATCGCTATTTCTTTGCCATCTTTGGTAATCAATGTACAGTTTTCTGGTAAATTGAAAATTTCGCCTGATTCGATTACGTATGTAGCTAAATTTTCAATTATTTCTCCTACATCTTTGTCAACTAAGCTAACTACTTCTGCTAAATTTTTCCCAAATGCTTCACTTTGCTTCCAGCCAGTCATTTGTTCTGCCTTAGTATTCATCATTTGAATACAACCATTAGCATAAGTCACAATCACTGCACAGCCCATACTATTGATAATTGCCGTCAGCCTCTGTTTTTCTTCGTATAATATTTTTTTGCTCTGATGTTTGTACAGAGCCATTTCAATCGCTAAATGTAAATCACTTTCAAGGAAAGGTTTAACTATGTAACTAAAAGGTTCACTTAGCTGATTTTTTTTTAATTTTTTATATTTTGAACTCTCTGTTAAATATACTACAGGGATATGAAAATGATTCTGGATAATATCTGCTACGTTTACACCATCAATTTTCCCAGCTAGGCAGATATCAATTAATACTAAATGTGGATGAGTTTCTGCTACCTTTTTTATTGCCTCTTTACCAGATTTAGTTATTTCTGAAACTAAATAACCTAATTTTTGTAAACTATTTTTAATATTTGAGGCTAGGATTTTCTCATCCTGAACAACTAGGATTTTGCGGGCGAACATGTTACAGTAACCTGTTTGCGAAGGTTAAGATTTTTGCTGTGAGTATCAACTCATGTAAAATCTCATTATCCTATCATAAACAATCTCTAGCTATTCTGTCTTCTTGCTTGATATAAATACTGAGTCACGATCAAATAACATCATTTTATTAAGCTCCAATAATTTCTGTACTTGTCAAAGCTAATTTTGATAATTTCATCCAGCTAATATCAAGCTATTAGCATCAAACATAAATTCCCATGTAATTACTGGCAATCAAAAAGCGATTTTCATAAATTATGTAATAATTTTTCTGAACAAAATAAATACTGCGTATAGTATTTATGTATAAATTAATCAATACAAAAAATCATCAAATAACAACATAGGACTTTTATGTAAGTAAAAACATTATAGTGTGTAATATTTAATATAATAGTATTTACTCACTATAAAATTACTAAAAATTAATCATTGTCTGGAATTAAAAACTTTAATAGCGCTTTGTCTACAAATAGTTTTTGTCTCAGTCGGAGTCTAAATTTCGGTCTGAAACTGTCTTAAATTTTAAATGGTAAGCGAAATAGTATTATTTAAAACTATTGAGAGCAGTTTCCGCATAGAGAGGGTACAGAAAAAAATTGACGGCAGATAGACGGATATACTCATAGGGACGTACATCATTGCATTGGTGTAAATTTAAACATAGGTTAACTGTTGGCTGACTCACCCGCCTGGAACTTTAGTTCCAGGCTAATAGCTAAAGTCTATTGAAGTAGACTAAAGATTTTTGAGTGTATTTAGTCATCAAGAATAAGTATTGAGAAAAGAACACCTTTTGTGTTTTAGAGATTGGACTTACTTTTAGTCACTTCAATGCTAATTTTGCCACCAAAGTCTGGAATAGGTGCAGCAGGTTTGCTGAGAGTGACTTGAACTTGTGTTACACGATCGCATTCTCGGAGAACAGAATCTGCGATCGTTGTTACCAACTTCTCCACCAAAACAAACTTAGACGTTTTGACTAGATGTTGTATCAAGCTAATGACGCTGCGATAATCTAAAGTGTCTTCGATCGCGTCAGTCTTGGCCGCTGTGGAGATATCCAACCATAACCTCACATCCACCTCAAACCATTGTCCTAGCACCTGTTCTTCTGGTAAATACCCAGTGTAGCCATAGCAGCGAATTCCCGTTAAATGAATGCAGTCCATAAATGTTTGAGAGCAAATTGTGCATTTTGTAGAAACTGGAGCAAGTTTGCTTGGAGATTTTCCTTCCCACAAACTCGCGTGGCGATGTTGGGTTCCATCTTTGCATTTGTCAAATCCCAGATGGATTTTAAATTGATTCCTAAACAAAATCTAAAATTTAAGATTGTTTTATAGCTATGTTTGATTTAATGCCGATCGCTTATAAAAATGTTAATCAACTTTGGGCTTATATTTTAACAGAGACGCTAAAGCGGTTGGGATTGACTTGTGCTATCATTTGTCCGGGATCGCGCTCTACACCCTTAGCGATCGCCTTTGCTCAACAAGCACCTGAGATTGAAGCGATTTCCATTCTTGATGAACGTTCCGCCGCTTTTTTCGCCTTGGGACAAGCTAAAGCAACCAGTCGCCCTGTAGTATTAGTTTGCACCTCTGGTACAGCAGGAGCAAATTTTTATTCAGCAGTCATTGAAGCCTCATATAGTCGCGTCCCATTGTTGCTATTAACCACCGATAGGCCTCCAGAATTGCGAGATTGTCACTCTGGGCAAACTGTAGATCAATTGAGATTATATGGAAACTACCCAAATTGGCAAACAGAGTTAGCCTTACCCTCTGCTGATCTGGGAATGCTAGCTTATCTGCGACAAACGGTAATTCATAGCTGGGAAAGGGCGCAAACTCCTACAAAGGGGCCAGTACATTTGAATATTCCCTTTCGCGATCCCTTAGCGCCTCTTCCTGATGGAACCGACTTGAGTTATTTGCGATCGCAGTTTCATCCAGAAGACTTTTTCGCAGGAATAACCCCACTCCCCATTCCCTACTCTCTACTCCCCATCCCCCAACAATGGAAAGAATGCGATCGCGGCGTTATTATCGCAGGTGTTGCCCAACCGTCGCAACCAGAAGAGTATTGTAAAGCGATCGCGCAACTTTCCCAAACTCTCAAATGGCCTGTGCTAGCTGAGGGACTTTCCCCAGTGAGAAATTATGCCGAACTCAACCCTTATTTGATTTCCACATACGACTTGATTTTGCGAAATCAGCAACTAGCAAAGCAGTTAACGCCTGAAATGGTGATTCAGGTGGGTGAAATGCCTACGAGTAAAGAACTGCGTACTTGGATAGATGCAACGCAGCCGCGACGCTGGATAATTGACAAGAGTAACCAAAACCTCGACCCTTTGCATGGCAGGACGACGCATTTACGGATATCTGTAGAAGACATAAAGGCAGAGGAAAGAAATTTATCTTTATCCTCAGACTATTTGCAGGAATGGTGTAATGCAGAAGCGAAGGTTAGGTTAGTGGTTGACCAGACGATGGGGAAAATAGATGAAATAATCGAGAGTAAAGCAGCTTGGTTAATTTCTCAGATTTTACCGCCAGGAACGCCTCTATTCATTGCCAATAGTATGCCTGTGCGGGATGTGGAATATTTCTGGAAACCGAATAATTTAGGAGTGCGATCGTATTTTAACCGGGGTGCAAATGGCATTGATGGCACATTATCTACAGCTTTAGGAATTGCCCATCGCCAGCAAAGTAGTGTGATGTTAACGGGAGATTTAGCTTTGTTGCATGACACAAATGGTTTTTTAATCCGCAATAAATTTGTCGGACATCTCACAATTTTGTTAATTAATAACAATGGCGGTGGGATTTTTGAAATGTTACCCATTGCCAAGTTTGACCCGCCATTTGAAGAGTTTTTTGGCACTCCCCAGGATATTGATTTTGCTCAGTTATGCGCTACTTATAATGTGCAGCATGAATTAATTACTTCTTGGCAGCAGTTGCAGCAAAAATTAAACCCACTACCGACTACAGGAATTCGAGTTTTAGAGTTGCAAACAAATCGGAAATTAGATGCTAAGTGGCGACAAGATAATTTAAGAAAGTTTGCTGGAGATATTGGGATTTAACTATATTATAAGTAAAGATAATAACTCAATTTAGTAAATTACAATAAAAAAGTTATGATAGATGAAAGAATTTTGATTGGAAAGACAGTTGAAGAAGCTACTGAATATGTAAAAAGCAAGGGTTACGAATTCTTTATAGTGCAAGACAAGTGGATGGTACAAAATCCACTTACTAGAGGAGTGTATGTAGTTGTAGTAGATAACAAAATAACTAAGGTTAAAGATATTCGTCATTAAGGTTGAGGCAAAATAGCTTATACACCACTATGGCAAAAGCTTGCCTACCTTTAACAAGGGCTTAAGCCCCTTATCTGCTTAATTGAGATGTTGGTTGGATTTACACCGTCCTGTACTAAACATTCTGAAGTTAAAGCTGATCTCGGCAATCGAACCTCAACAGAGCAATCAGTGTAGACAATCATACATTTTGTAAATGTTAAAAAAGAATTAAGCAAAACCACCATCCAGTCTTGCTCTGAGGGCGCAAATATAAAGAATAGCTGGAATAACTCTCTTATAACTAGGGCCTGCTAACTGCCATACTGTGAATAATCCTGCACCTATCCAACCAACTGGCCCAATAATCACAGCTATTGCACTTGACATTGTTGTATAAGCAACAAAGGGTAAAGTAACCCCTATTAGTCCGGTAAGTGTACCCAATGTTGTTGAAGCCAGTAAGTAAATACCAAAACCAGACAATCGAGCGCCTGTCAAAGCAAGAAAAATACTAGTACTTCCTAATAATTCACTTCGGATTGTATCTATGAGAATTTTACCGGGTGCGTAGGCGTAGCCCACCGCAGGTATCGCCCTTGTCCTCTGCTTCTCTGGGTAAAATTTACCCTGTTGGTTGACCTTGTAACCACCCTTCCAAATCAGCAAGAGTAGAGAAATCCAACAAAGCATCACCTAAAGCTTCCAACTGTTCCACCGATAACCCTTGAATCTGAGACAGAAGCGTATCAGGAATATTACCCACACGCCGATTTAGTAGTCGTAAAATGATCGTTCTTTCTCCTTCAACCTTTCCTTCAACTTTTCCTTCTTCTCGCCCTTCAACCTTTCCTTCCTCCTTCGCTTCCCGAAGAGCCAGTGGTTCTTCCAAATTCAGTCCCAACATTTCTGCAATCTCCTCTCGACTTAAGGTAGAAAACTTATAAACAATAATCGTTGTAATTAAATCAATTATCGCTTGCTCCGATTGTTGCCGTGCTTGTTCCAGTAAAAACCGCGCCCCTTCCACTGCTTCTATTTCTGAAGTAACATTTGTTAGCAACATCAAACCCAATCCCAAAGGTTGTTCTCGCAAATCTCCCAACTCATCTAGATAAACCCGTCTGACTTGACCACTTTCCAATAAAGCGCGGTGAATCGAAGAGGAAGAAGGTTCAAGACTGCGAGAAGCAAAAATTATGACCCCAAACCAGTCATCGTAACGAATAGAGTTGCGGTAGAGAAACAAAAACAATTCGCTAAAGAAGCGGTGATATAAGTCTTCGTCCTTCTGAAACTGCACTTCAGCAAAAAAGACGGTTTTGGAAACTGCATCAGCCGGAGGTAAAAATACTCCATCAATCCGAAACGCGGTTTCTTTCACTTCAACCGATTCGAACTGGTAGTTTTCCGCTTCTGGGGGTGGTTCATCTACTAATTCAAACAGCAAACCGGGAAATTGCTTAAATAATTTGTAGAAGATGGAGTCGCGCCGCATTTTTATTCCTTAACACCCAGACCATTACTAGATTGTAAAGGTTTGAGGCAACAATTTTAGCGTAGGCGTAGCCCACCGCAGGTATCGCATGTCCCTACGTCCGCGATAAAATTCTCAAGCACAACAGCGCACTCCATACCAATGCAAATTAACTGGCAAACTGCCAAAACCTACGAAGATATTCTGTATCAAAAAACTGATGGTATTGCGAAAATCACCATCAACCGTCCCCATAAACGCAATGCTTTCCGTCCTGAAACAGTCTTTGAACTGTACGACGCTTTTTCTAATGCTCGTGAAGATACTACTATTGGTGTTGTTCTATTTACTGGATATGGGCCACATACTGATGGTAAATATGCCTTCTGTTCTGGTGGCGATCAAAGTGTGCGGGGACATGCGGGTTATGTGGATGATACTGGCATCCCCCGCTTGAATGTGCTGGACTTACAACGCCTGATTCGTTCCATGCCGAAAGTGGTGATTGCTTTAGTAGCTGGATATGCCATCGGTGGTGGACATGTCCTACACTTAATTTGCGACCTTACCATCGCTGCCGATAACGCTATTTTCGGACAGACTGGCCCAAAAGTCGGCAGTTTCGACGGTGGTTTTGGAGCGAGCTATCTCGCCCGCGTTGTGGGACAAAAAAAAGCTAGAGAAATTTGGTTTCTCTGCCGCCAATATGATGCACAACAAGCACTAGAAATGGGCTTAATTAATTGTGTTGTCCCAGTCGAACAACTAGAAGCAGAAGGTATTCAATGGGCACAGGAGATTTTAGAAAAAAGTCCGATCGCAATTCGGTGTCTCAAAGCTGCGTTCAACGCTGATTGTGATGGACAAGCTGGTTTACAAGAACTTGCTGGTAATGCCACCCTACTTTACTACATGACAGAAGAAGGGTCTGAGGGCAAACAAGCCTTTCTTGAAAAGCGTCCACCAGATTTTCGCTCTTTTCCTTGGTTACCTTAAAACTGCAAAAATCGCACCCTCTACCAAGGTGCGATTTTTATAGATATCAACGTTTACAGCACTAAAAATCTTAAAAAAAAATCTTATCTTAAGCAAACTACAAAATTAGTTCAGTAATAATGGATGACTAAATAACGACTGCTTTACTCTTTAGCTGTTCAGATATAGAGGCAGCTATTTCCTCTACAGGGGCAAGAGCATTGTCTAAATCTGAGACTAAGGAATGAGTTGATGTTAAAACTGGGGCTGCGTCTGGCAGAATCCAAGCATCTTCCAAGGTTTCCCAAGAAGGTGCAAAAGGTGGAAGCGCCAAAGAGCAAGCCTTCCAAGTTCCTTGAACTGGCGCTCCCAATTGCTGGCACGTTCCGCCACGGCGACCCTCTGGCTGATAATGACGGCAATATTTACAGGCAGATGCTAAAAATTTAATGGGTTTCATTTGGATTCATCTTTAGTGCCGTTTCCGGCTGAATTTCATCCTTATATTTTGCTTCTATATATAAAGACGGATAAATGCCAAAAAGCCATTATTTTCTATAGGTTTCAGCGATCCCGACGAAAAAATAAACTTTAGGATATTTTTATATTCTTGTTATATTTTTCAATAATGCCTAGAGTGGTTGCCTATGATTTTTGGCTAAAACTTATTAGGGATCAAGACTAAAACTGAAGCTTTTTATTTATCTAGCCTTTTAACTTCCTCCTTAAGGATAGCTAAAGGCATATAATTTCAGATAAATAGTCTGCTTTACCTGACCACATTAGGCATATTTTAGCAGTAAAAAATATTTTTTCTAAAAAATTAAAACTATATTTATGTGAAGCAGCAAGTTACTTGAGGATAAATTCTGCTTAAAGAATAATCGCTAAACTATTTTACTTTCAATTTAAAACTGTTTAGCAGCACAGACAGAACAGACTTCCCAGCGCTGGAGTTCGCCGGGTGGGGTGGGAGATTGACACTGGGGACAAAGAGGTAAGCCATGCGATCGCGATCGCATGATCTTCGTCCAATGCTCAAAAGCAGCATTTACATCCTTAGTTGGTGTAACATCAGGACGGCTAATCTCATCACCAAGATAACTGGGATGCTCATGGGGCGAAACCGTTAGTTGCTGTTTTGTCTCCACCGATGGATTTTGCCAGTTAGCAGTAGAGAAGCGAATATCAACCAAAGGTGTTGGCAAGTTTTTATTCAACTTTAAAAGCAGAGACGATCGGCCAAAAGTCAGGTTTTGCGCCCAAGCAGCACTAGAAGTTGCTACCGACAAAACATCGCGCTGAATCGACAATGGTCGAGTATTTGCGGCAACCACTGGGCCAACAACTTCTGGCCAAAACTTGAGCAAGCGTTGAAATGGCTGCTCTTGCCATTTAGCCTGCTTTTCTAAAACGTCCAAAATATCATTAATTGATTTCAACGACATCGTTAAAAGTGGGGAGTAGGGAGTAGGGAGTGGGGAGTAGGGAGTGGGGAGTAGGGAGATGAGGGAGATAAAGGAGAAAGAATAACTAATGCCCAATGCCCAATTCTCCATGCCCAATCTATTTAGATAATTTTCGCTACTATTGTCACAAATATATTTAAAGTTAATTCCAGCAATCTACGTTTGAGGTACAGAGGCCATGACTCAAAACCCCCTGAATGATTCCGGTACTCAATCGTCTAAAACATCTGGGTTGAAACCAGCACTAGCAGCAGCACTAGCGAGTTTAGAGGTGCCGCTAGATCAAGAGTTAGCTCGATACCGACGCACGCGAACTGGTTTGGTGGCATCAAAGCAGTCTCGTATTGCAACTTACATGAGCAGTCAATCTCAGCCGTTAACTGCCATCCCTACAACATCGGGC
Source organism: Nostoc sp. (assembly GCF_035638895.1). Classification (GTDB taxonomy): domain Bacteria; phylum Cyanobacteriota; class Cyanobacteriia; order Cyanobacteriales; family Nostocaceae; genus Nostoc. The sequence goes on from NZ_DASQZC010000083.1 coordinate 10,392, forward strand.
ACAACTCAGTCATCAGTCACGGTAATTAAACCTAACGTGTCACCCACATCTGTACCTGTGAATCTTCAGGGAACTTCAGCGCCAGCTACGGCAATTGACGTACCAACGACATCTTCTCTAGCTGTGAATCCTCAAAAGAACCCAGCTTCAGCTATGCCAAAAACTGAGGAACTAAATAATTTTAATGTGCCCTCCATCTCTGATTATCTTAAAACGCAAACTCAACTTCCCCCGCCACCGCCCAACTTTAGTAGCAGCATCGTGCCAGTAATAGTTAAAGATACTAAGAGCGAAAACCTTTTGCAGCCAGATGACACTCCTAAGCACCCAGATGACTATTTAGAATCAAGTGAAGCACTGCTGCGAAGTCTGACAGAAGAACAACTAGAAACCAAAAAACCAAACAATTCTAGCGATAGTCTGCTATCACCTATGGGTATCGGCTCGATGTTGCTGCTATTGGTAGCGAGTCTTACCTTGGGTTACGTAGTGTTCAATCCTAAAAGCTTGCCAGAATGGAATTTAGGCAAGTTGTTTAACGGGAACTCGTCTCCTGCACCAGAAAATACTCAGGAAGTTGGGAGTAATGTCCAACCTCAGATCCAACCACCAAGCACATCTATACCCAAGTATCCTAATCTAGCTGCCCAAGAGTTTCCTGAGGTGAGAGACCCCAATGATGTAGTTGGCTTAAAACCCAAAGTCCAACCAACCCTCGCAGTCGTGCCTAATCCAGTGGTTCCCCAAAACCCCGCAAATCTTCAATCGGCATTGCCTGACCCCAACACAGCCCTAAAACCGACAAATCCGATCGCCTTAGCACCAGTACCGACACTACAGCCCTTGCCTCCCCTGAATTTGCCTCCCACTTCAACGGCAGAAACCTCACCAAAGCCTGATGCAGAAATCAAACCAGCAACAGATGGGTTCTATCATGTAGTGATAGATAATAAAGATGAGGCTTTTGCCTCAGCACGGCAAGTAATTCCCGATGCTTATTTATCACCAAATAAAGAATTGGTTTATTTGGGTGCTTTTAAGACTAAAGAGCAAGTAGAACAACATCTGAAAGTGTTACAGGCAAAGGGAATCAAAGCACGGGTTCAGCAACCATAAGTTGCAAAAATCTACGATACCATGAGAGAACAGTCCTGAGTTAATGAGTGCTAAGTTCTGTTAGCGGATAGCTAAGGTTTAGCCCGTGCTAAGTGGTAGAAACAAAATATTGTTTGTTTACTGTCCCTAAAACAAAAAATATTATGCTTAGGACTTTAACTAGGCACTGAGCACTCCAAAACTACCCTATGACAAAAAATATTATACTTAGGATTTTAACTAGGCACTCAGCATGGGCTAAACCTTAGCTATCCGCTAACAGCACTCATTACTGGGTTTCGTGAAGGGAGAGCCGACATGGCATTAATCAAGCGTATCCTGCGGGTGATTCGAGCTAATCTCAATAGTTTGATCGGTGGTGCAGAAGATCCAGAAAAGATTCTGGAGCAAACTGTCCTAGAGATGCAGGAAAATCTGGTGCGGTTACGGCAGGGTGTAGCACAAGCGATCGCTACCCAAAAACGCACCGAACGCCAGGCCGCCGCCGCCCAGTCTCAAACAGAAGAATGGTATCGCCGCGCCCAATTGGCCCTGCAACAAGGCAGCGAACCTCTAGCACGGGAAGCCTTGACTAAGCGCCAAGCCTATAAAGAAACCGCTACAGCCCTCTTTTCCCAGATAGAGCAGCAAAACGAGATAGTCGCTAGGCTAAAAAAGGATATGCGATCGCTAGAGTTAAAAATTTCCGAAGCGAAAACAAAAAAAGATATGTATATTGCTCGCGCCCGTTCTGCCGAAGCGTCTTATCGCCTCCAAGAAATGCTCGGCGGAGTTTCTGCCACCAGCAGTCTGAATGCCTTTGAGCGTATGGAAGAAAAAGTTTTGCAAATAGAAGCTAAATCAGAAGCAATAGCTCAACTGAGTAGCGACGACTTGGAAACACAATTTACTTCCTTGGAATCTACTAATGTAGATGCCGAATTGGCCGCGATGAAGGTGCAGGTTTTAAACGGGGCAGAAAACACACAGCACAACAATCTCCTCGCCCAGGAGAGCCAGAAGACACACCCCCAACAGCAGTTACCCAAAACTCAGGACTCTTGAAGAGGTCATTTCCCTTGCTCCCTGCCCCCTGCCCCCTGCCTCTTGGTTGAAGTTGGCTAATTACCCCTCTTTGGAGATATCTTAACAATTAAGAGTTGTTAGAAGATACTGATTCAAACGGGAAAGATTACATTGAAATAGGTAGCTATTAAAAAATAAAAAAGCTAACTGTCCAACAAAAAGCGTAAACCAAACAAGGAAAAACAAAGTTATGGGATTATTCGATCGCATTAAGCGAGTAGTTAGTTCTAACCTCAACGACCTGGTTAACAAAGCCGAAGACCCCGAAAAAATGCTAGAACAAGCCATCCTGGAAATGCAGGAAGACTTGGTGCAGCTGCGTCAGGGAGTGGCCCAGACGATCGCCTCCCAAAAACGCAGTGAGAAACAGTATAATGATGCCCAAAATGAAATCAATAAGTGGCAACGCAATGCTCAACTGGCCCTGCAAAAAGGTGATGAGAACTTAGCCAGGCAAGCTCTAGAGCGCAAAAAGACTTATACGGACACCAGTGCCGCCCTCAAAGCTAGTTTAGATACCCAAAGCACTCAAGTTGAAACCCTCAAGCGCAACTTAATCCAGCTGGAAAGCAAGCTTTCTGAAGCTAAAACCAAGAAAGAAATGCTTAGAGCTAGAATCACCACTGCCAAAGCCCAGGAGCAACTTCAAGGCATGGTGCGTGGGATGAATACCAGCAGTGCAATGGCTGCCTTCGAGCGGATGGAAGAAAAAGTCTTGATCCAAGAATCCCGGGCCCAAGCACTAGGAGAATTAGCAGGTGCAGATTTAGAAACCCAATTTGCCCAATTGGAAGGTGGTAGCGATGTTGATGATGAATTGGCAGCTTTAAAAGCGCAAATGTTACCACCCGCTACTCCACAAAATCAAGCACAACTGCCACCGCAACAAGAAACTACTGCTCCAAAATCTAATGAAGTGGTTGATGCCGAGTTAGATTCTCTACGGAAGCAATTGGATCAATTGTAAAATTGTTAGAAAACTTGTTTGAGCTAGTCCCACGCCTGTTGGCTGTGGGATTTTATGTCATTAGTTAATAGTTAAGAGTCAAGATAACTATGAATTATTGACTATAAACTATTGACTACTTTGGGATAAAGTATTGTGTGTGCCAACTTTGATCGCCACCCGATGGAGACTGCAATGAGTAAGGCTGTAATCACCATAACTGATGCTGAGTTTGAAACAGAAGTGTTAAAAGCTGAACAGCCTGTATTAGTTTACTTTTGGGCTTCCTGGTGTGGCCCTTGTCAATTGATGTCCCCCCTGATTAACTCAGCTGCTACCAAATATAGCGATCGCCTCAAAGTCGTTAAAATGGAAATTGACCCCAACCCACTCACTGTTAAGCAGTACCAAGTGGAAGGTGTACCCGCCCTCAGACTATTTCAAGGCCAGGAAGTTTTGATATCTACTGAGGGAGTTATCGGCAAAGATAAATTACTCGAACTTTTAGATACCCACTTAAATAATAATTAGTCATTGATCATTGGTCATTGGTCACTTGTACTGAGCGTTGCCCTCGGCGCAGCCTCTCCAAGAGTTGTATTGGTCATTTGACAAAGAACAAAGGACAAAGGACAAAGGACAAAGGACAAAGGATAAATGACAAATGACAAAGGACAAATGACTAACATGCAATTTGCAAAGCGTTTACAACCCCTGCAATCTAATGTATTTGCCGATATGGACAAAGCCAAGGCGATCGCTTTGGCCGCTGGACAACAAATAATTGATTTGTCGTTGGGGTCTTCTGATTTACCCGCCCAGGCACATGTCATCGAGGCGATCACCCAATCTCTCCATGATCGCAGTACCCACGGCTATCTGTTGTTTAACGGAACTCTTGGGTTTCGTGAAGCAGCGGCCAACTGGTACGAACAAAAATTTGGCATTAAAGTTGATCCTCAAACTGAGGTACTACCTCTAATTGGTTCTCAAGAAGGTACTGCCCATTTACCCCTAGCAATACTCAATCCAGGAGATTTTGCCCTATTGCTCGATCCCGGTTATCCCTCCCATGCGGGGGGAGTCTACCTAGCCAGTGGTCAAATTTACCCGATGCCAATAAGGGCAGAAAACGCTTTTTTACCAGTGTTTGCTGATATTCCTGCCCCAGTTTTAGCTCAGTCGCGGATGATGGTACTAAGTTATCCTCACAATCCTACTGCTGCGATCGCTCCTTTATCTTTCTTCCAAGAAGCTGTCGCCTTTTGTCAGCAACACAATCTTGTGCTGGTTCACGATTTCCCCTACGTAGATTTGGTATTTCAGGAAACTGGGGAGTCGGCAGATTCTTCTCCCAATCCAAAATCCAAAATTCAAAATCCAAAATCCCTAGTTCCTTCAATTCTGCAAGCTGATCCAAACAAAAGCGTCTCTATTGAATTTTTCACCCTTTCCAAGTCCTACAATATGGGCGGCTTCCGCATTGGCTACGCCATCGGTAATGCCGAGTTAATTAACGCCTTACGCCAGGTAAAAGCCGTCGTTGATTTTAATCAGTATCGGGGGATTTTGAATGGTGCGATCGCAGCCCTAACTGGCCCTCAACTTGGGGTAAAATCTGCTGTTGCTACCTTCCAGCAGCGCCGTGATGCTTTCATCACTGCTTTACACCGCATTGGCTGGAATGTTCCTACTCCCCAGGCCACAATGTACATCTGGGCAAAACTGCCCTCACATTGGAGTCAAAACTCCATCGAATTTTGTACCCAGCTAGTCAAACAAACTGGTGTAGCAGCTTCCCCAGGTGCTGGCTTTGGCAAATCTGGAGAAGGATATGTCCGCTTTGCCTTGGTGCATGAGCCACTTTTGTTAGAAACTGCTGTAGAAAGAATTGCCCAGTTCCTTCATTAAATTTCTTCTCAAGTTAAACACTAAAAATTTTTTGCAGCAAAGTCTATGGATAGAACACGCGCCCTAAAGGTAGTGGCGCATATTTTTGCGTCCCTACGAACAACCGTACCATACTGAAGTTATTTTTAAAACTATTGAAAGTTATTATATTACGTAATTAGACGTAAAATAATATCAAAATATTTATCATCTTTTTATTAATAACAGCAGGAACTTTACCCAATCAAGTCTCCCCGTTTCTTAAACTTGGTTTGTACGCTCAGATACCAAAAATTGCTAACAATGCAGGTAGCGCTTTTAAGGAGTCGTATTGCCAAAAAGCCTGTAGTCAAGACAGCCCAAGCTTAGAAACGGCAGTAGTTTAAAACTTAACTTTCAAACTGACAGAGACTTGAAAAAATGAAAATGACTTTTCAGAAACTTTTAATTGGTGCCTCAATGGCTATTGGTGTGAGCTATCTTGCCACTGTACCAGCACAGGCTGGAACCCTCACCAATGCTACTATTGGTGGAACAGCAGCCAGTGATTATTTAGTCTATGATTCCAATGCTACAAATACCTTCAAAGTAGCAAATACTAGTGAAAATGTACAAAAGGTTCTAAGTGGTAACGCCGCGAGTCCCACTGGAAATGTGGAGCTAGCTGCTAGTAGTGAACAAGCTGGTTTTGATTTTACCAAAAACACCACCTTGACAGGTACAATCGGTGGGAAAACCCTGACTCTAAGCAGCCTCACTTCTGATGACTGGTTTGGAGTCGGCCAAACAACTACGACGTATGGGTTAAATAACTTAGCTAACACCTGGTTTAACCAGGCTCTAAGTTCTAATAGTATCACTAGTCCTTTACTCACTGCGTTGGGCCATACTCAACAGGCTTTGTTTAACAGCTTTCTTACAAACGGGGGATTTCAACGCTTTAGTGACCCGAATATTTCCTATGTCAATCAAGATGACACTAGTGGTTTAATTAGTATTGGTTTAGCAGGTCACTTAAATGCCGCACCCTTTTTAGGACTGTCGTCTAGCGTATTTAAATTACAAGCAAGTGAAATTGTCAAATACACTTATGGCGGCAAAACTGATTACTTGTATAGCTTTAAAGCTACCAACTCTGGTTTACTCGAACTAAGCGATGGAATATCCCATAGTGGTAATTATGAAGTCACTATCAAAGGTGTACCTGCCGCAGCAGTCCCAGAACCATCCGTAATGCTTGGTCTGTTGGGTGTTGCTGGTGTGTTTGCTACCCAACGCAAGTTTAAAAAAGCATCTATTTAAGATTGCGGGTTCAAAATTACAAATAAGTAAGGGAGCTAACACCTCCCTTTTTTTATGAATACTTCCTTCAAGTTATAAGATTATTTAAGCTTCTAGGTTATACTGTTTATAAATTTTAATTTATTCATATCTTTGACTAAATTACATAAGTCAAATTTGTATTGGTTTTACAGTTTAAATACACTAGGCTTATCGTTGACGTTAATAATAGTTGGCTTTTAAATATAATCAAATAATAGGTAGCAATGACAGCACAATTATTCAATATAGATCAGCCATTGCAGTCACAGAAAGTTAGACGAATTTTGCTAGTTGAAGACCATTATCTCAATAGATTGTTACTGAGTGACTATCTAATTTACTGTGGGTACGATGTCCAAAGCTTATCAGAAGGCTCTACTTTTTTCTCGACTATAGAAAAATTTCAGCCAGATTTAATGTTATTAGACTTGAAATTGCCGGATATTGACGGTTATTCGCTTTTAAAACGAGTCCAGGAAAAACCTGATTTGTCAAAAATACCTATTATTGTGGTTTCAGCTTTTGCTTTTAAAGCCGATCAAGAACTAGCTCTAAGTTTGGGCGCACGCCGTTATTTTGTCAAACCTATAAAACTCAAAGAGCTTATAATTACCATTGAAGAAGAGTTGACTTGCTGCCACAAATAAACTTTTCTACTGGGCATAGCGTGCCTTTATTCAGCTTTTTGGTCTGCAATGAACTCTTCAACTCGCTCACTAATATGTTGCACAGAATTGCCAATTTTTGAAATTCTATCTTGTAATTGCGCTAACAACAAAACTGCTGTTTGCAGATCATTGAGGGCTTCAGTCATAGCTTCCCGGTATTGGCCTTCAAACTCTTGCAGATTCATACTTTAACTTTTTCCTGAAATTATTGTAATGGCTATATTTCTAATGATATTCGTAAATTTAACTTACTAAATCCGTTAAATCGCTTAATATTATCAGTTCAAATAAAATCTAAAAATCTTGTCTAAGAATAAATTTTGTCTAATATTGTCTAATATTTATATAAGCAATAGTAAAGATTTTAATTACTTTTAATAATAAAAATATAAATTTGGCAAGATGAAGAAAAGAAAATAGTTTTTATAAAAACTATTTTAAAATAATAAATAATTGTTGATTTTAAAATGCTAATTATAAATTCAAAACGCCAAGTTTATATTCTGACAACTTCAAAAAAACACGAAATTGGACTGGGCTTTGCCCCGCTACGCTAATGTACTACTGCGCTAATGCGTGTCTACAGGGTTTTGATGACAAACCAACTAATCAAATTTAACGACATGAACCACTATCAGTAGTGTTGTCTACCTTTAACAAGGGGATTTTGCCCCAAGTCTTGTTAATTGAGATGGTAGCTGGATTTACGCGCTGTACTAGTGGTCTGTCAAACCCATTTTGACGGTTGGAGAGACGCGATAAATCGCCGTCTCTACAGAAAATTTATTCGTCAATTATTTCTTGACACACTACTAGGTCGGAAACTAAGCCACTCTGCAAGAAGCCGCAGAAGTGCCTACATACTTCTCTATATGCAGACTAAAAGCCTAACTACTTTACATTTACTTGATAAATACTTTTTTAAATCGGCACGAAAAAATAATTTTTCTTAAAATAGAGAAAGATTACCTAATTTTGGTTGTGACAATATCTACTCAAATATTACCACTGGTTAAAGAGCCAGAACGACTGGAAAATCGTCTAGCCGAAATTCCACCGGAACCGGGGGTTTATTTCATGCGGGACAGTAGCGATCGCATTATATATATAGGTAAATCACGTAAGTTGCGATCGCGTGTCCGTTCCTATTTCCGGGATGGCTACAACAAGAGTGAACGTATCGCCACGATGGTGAAGTTGGTGACAGAAATTGAATTCATCGTCACTGATACCGAAGCCGAAGCGTTAGCCCTAGAAGCAAATTTGATCAAGCAGCACCAGCCATACTTTAACGTGCTGCTCAAAGATGATAAAAAATATCCCTATCTCTGCATCACTTGGTCAGAAGATTATCCGCGAATTTTTATTACCCGTAAACGCCAATTCGGCAAAGAAAAGGATAAATTTTACGGGCCTTATACTGATGCTGGTTTATTGCGAGAAATTGTCCGCCTGTGCAAGCGGATCTTCCCCCAGCGACAACGACCTCAACCACTTTTTAAAGACCGTCCTTGCTTAAATTATGATTTAGGGCGTTGTCCGGGTGTGTGTCAACAGATGCTTTCACCAGAAGAATATCGCAAAATTGTACAAAAAATAGCGATGGTCTTCCAAGGGCGAACTCAGGAACTGATTGATATTTTGACTCAACAGATGAACGCAGCAGCTGAAAACTTGAACTTTGAGTCAGCAGCGCGGATTCGTGACCAAATTTCTGGGTTAAAGTCGCTGACAGCCAATCAAAAAGTTTCCTTACCAGATGATACGGTTTCGCGGGATGCGATCGCACTGGCAGCCAACGAAGAATACGCCTGCATTCAACTATTCCAGATTCGCGCTGGACAATTGGTGGGACGCTTGGCCTTTGTGGCGGATGCTCATGCAGAACCGGGAGCTATTTTACAACGAGCTTTAGAGGAACATTACCAAACTGCTGACTCAGTAGAAATACCTTTAGAGATTTTGGTACAGCATGATTTACCAGATAGCGAGATATTGGCGGATGTCTTAACTCAACGTAAAGGTAAAAAAGTCACAATTTTGACTCCTTTACGGCAAACTAAGGCAGAATTAATTGAGATGGTAGAGCGAAATGCTCAGTATGAATTGCAAAGAATGCAAAAACTAAGCGATCGCAATGACCAAGCAATGCAAGATTTAGCAGCCATTCTTGATTTACCCGATGTACCCCACCGCATCGAAGGTTATGACATTTCCCACATTCAAGGGTCAAATGCAGTAGCTTCACAAGTCGTATTTATCGACGGATTACCCGCCAAACAACATTATCGCCATTACAAAATCAAAAATCCCACGGTGACGGCGGGACATTCAGATGATTTTGCTAGTCTTGCTGAAGTTATTGGGCGACGGTTCCGTAAGTATGGCGATGATCCTCAGTTAGCACGTTTGGGTAATCCAGATTGGCCTGATTTAATCATGATTGATGGTGGTAAAGGTCAATTATCATCAGTTGTCGCCGTTTTGCAAGAGATGAATTTATTAGAAGACTTGCGAGTTGTGAGTCTGGCGAAGCAGCGAGAAGAGATTTTTTTACCGGGAGAATCTAAACCCTTAACAACTGATTCAGAACAATCAGGGGTGCAGTTGTTGCGGCGGTTGCGAGATGAAGCGCATCGATTTGCAGTGACTTTTCATCGTCAGCAACGCAGTGATAAATTGAAGCGATCGCGTTTAGATGAAATTCCTGGCTTAGGACATCATCGACAAAAGCAGCTACTAGGGCATTTTCGCTCAGTTGATTATATTCGGCAAGCTGCACCCACACAACTGGCTGAGGTTCCAGGAATCGGCCCGCGTTTGGCTCAAGAAATTTACGATTATTTTCATCCTTCTTGATATGGCTGAAAAGCATCTGACATAAGTATTTGAAATTTTCAATTAGTGAAGTTTTGAATTTTAAGGTAGCAGTATTACTCGGCATCTATGCTGTAGTATCGGTTCTCAAAGGTTGCCGAATTCTTCTGTGCTTCCTTAAAAAGCCAAAACATCAGGTAGATGCCAAAATATTGCTGTTTTTCTCTTTCGTCATAAGTCACAAATTTTTCAGCCTGTTGATATCGTTCTAACGCTTGCCGAAAGTTCTTTTTTGTAACTTTCTCTCCTAATGCTTGAGATAGCAATTGCCATAGCGTAGACCCTACATCCTTCTTTATATAATCGAGGCAGTAGCCGCGATCATTGGCAAACTGTTCGTATGTCTGATTTTCAGAAGACGCTTTTAACAAATCACTTTGTAAATCAGTCAAGTGTCTGCCAGATGATTTCGATACCACTTTATCCGCAATAGTTAATAACTCTTGGATGTTCATAGGTCAAACTAATCTGATGAATTTGATGTAGATGCTTAATTATCGTCAAGTAAAGGGTTTAAGACCCTTTCTCCCAAAGGGAGTTACTGCGTTGCCAGGGTTCTCACGGCAGTTCCTTCTCCTCTCGGAGACACTGTGCGTAGCTTGCTTCCCCGGAGGGGTACAAGTCGGGTATTGCCGTAGCAAGCGGCGTGAGAGGTTATGACAAGCAAGGCGCACGGTATAATTTTGAATTATTAATAGTTCATATAGCAATCTGATTTGATCTATTAATTTATTTGTGAAGACAGGGAACACAGGAGAACAGAGGTAGAGGAGTATGACGTTTTTTCAAAAGCCATATAAAATTTATGAACTTGAGATGATTGAAATATTGTTTATCTAAGTATTTGTAATGATACAAGGTATGAACTAATTTATGATGAAGTTTATTTGATCTTTAAATAATTCGCTTCTATTGGCTAACTTTTAAAAAAGTTTATTTAAGCTTCATTTTAACTTTAAATTTTTATTATCATTGCTTTAAAAAATTTGCTTTTTCTCTTCTCTTTTAGAGCTAATCCAATATTCACTCTATAAATATTAATTTTTGCCAATTTCCCACTTAATCCCACAAAACCCCCCTCGCAGTTTTTGTGGATCGTTGAGAATATTAGTTCGTGATGAATAACGAACAGCAAAAGTTCAGAAACCTCAACACTTTAAATAAATACAGTGACAGATACTACAGATAGCAATAATACTCGTTATTGTTTTAATGAGGTAAAGTTTCCAATTAGTAAACGAAGTAGACCAGCGTAAAAATTTGTCGTTGGGATAAGGCAGGAAGCAAGAGGTAGGAGGTAAGAAGAAAGACAATTTTTATTGAATTTATCTTTCTTAACAGAGTTTGGTTTTATTCTGCCAAGTTACTTAATCCATGACTCTTAACATCCTTCTTTTGCAATATCTAAAAAACTTCAAATGTTTAAAAAAGCTCTACGACTATTCACTAACTATTCCTTACTATGTCTACTGGGAGTAGTTAGTATAAACCTCGAAGCCCAAGCACAATCTGTGACCAACTCTGTTAATTCTCAATCTCAGCCTAATCAAGAGCAGACTCTTGATAATCAACAACGAAACTCTGCTGCAATTAATCAAACAGGAGTTTATAACCTTGGTGAATCGGCTACTTATAAAATTCAAGGAATAGCTGGAATAAATGTTGTGTGTCCGCGGCCATCTTTAATATTAGGGACTTCTTTGAGTTCCTATGACGGGATTAGTTTATCTAATAACGCCTCTTATGGTATGAATGCTGCTATAGTTTTCCCTCTAGGTGGAAGCTTAGAGAGTACTTGCAAGCAAATGGCTGAAACTATTTCTCGTAAGACTCAATATGATGTAGAGATTATCAATGCTCGTGCCTGTGCTGAATTAATCAGTGCTGGTATCCAACTAACTGCCGACAGCTTTCCTACTATTTCTGCTGTCTGTAAAGGCGTTGCTATAAACAGAACTAATACAAATGAACCTAACAAAGTTCCTAAGTTTCAGTCTCAAGAATTACCTAAAAATGAGGCTAGAAAAGACAACTAATTCATAACGAGGATAAACTCATGAAAAAAGTTCTTGGTTTGGCTATTATTGCTACCTTTTTAACTACTCCTGCTTTTGCTGGTGAAACATTTGTGCGTGACGAAAATTCATGGAGTAACACTGTAACAGAAACCAATTTAATGCTTGATTCTAAAACTTTCTCACAACGTAACGAAAAATATAGTTCTTGGGCTGAAAAGGATTTCGTCGACGGTGATATTGATATCAGCACACCTGCTGGTGGTGCAGATATTTCCTTTGATAAATTTATCAATAATACAGCAGGTAGTGAGCTATATGGTAAATATAGTGAAACTAATTGGACTAAGCTTGGTGGTACTATTAATAGTGTAACTAACTCATATACTAATAGTCACGAAACCAGCGCAGGTGTTCGTTAGTTATTGATAATGCTTGATACAATTTGAAAAGATTCTAAATTATAGGGTGGTTAATCCACCCTGGTAATTATTTTTGTTACTTTGGCAAGATTAGTTTCTCTGACAAAGGCAACTAATTTATAATGAGGACAAAGTAATGAAGAAAGTTCTCGGTTTAGCTATTCTTGCTAATTTTTTGGCTAGTCCTGTTTTAGCAGGTGAGACTTTTGTGTTGAACCAGTGGACAATTCAGCAAAGCAGAACAGAGACTAATTTCAACATCGATAATGTAACCAATTCAACTCTAACCCAAGATTATAACTCTTCGTCTAATAATATTTACATTGATAGTAAGGTTGAAACCGAGTATAACAATGGTAAAGTCGGAGAATTTTTTAAAAATTTTACTGTTCAGAATGCTGGTGGTGAACTGAATGGTAGTTTTTATGAAGAGAGGACAGCTAGAGTATGGGGTACGATCAATAGTATTATGAATTCATATACCAGCACCCACGAAAGTAGTGCAGGGATTCGTTAGTTATTAACCTACTTGATATTATTGCAGAAAGCTGTAGGGTGGTTATTCCACCCTTTTTTTTATGAAATATTCAATATTCTTAGCTGTTGCTTTATTGACATGGATTGCGTTTATCTATTCTCATAGAGTTTTTTCTATGGCTCCGATGCCTACCTTTTTTATAAACTCTATGTTCAAAGTATTTAAGCAAAATACTAATGAGACTATACAGATTAAACAGATAAATTTGTCATCTGAAATCAGGGAAAATTTATATAACTCTATATCTACAGGCATGTCTTATGATGAAGTTCGTTCCATTCTAGGTTGGGATGGTATCTTGATTTATGAAAACAATATCGATTCCCCTAATGGACAAATACATGAAAAGATTTACCAGTGGAACAATCAAGATGTTTATTTGACTGATTATAAATCTCAAAGAAGAGATATCAATCCATACTGGAGTGTCACACTTAGATTTGAAAACGATATCCTCATTAATAAAGCATCCTTTAACCTACTAATTTAAAGGAGCGATGTCTACGATGGGCTACGCCTACGCAATCGAGAAGCTACATAAGTGTGTCATGGAAAAAACCGAAAAACAGAAAATGCTTGCAGGCGAATTATATCTGGCGGATGATCCAGAATTGGCTGCCGAAACTAAGCGGGCTAGTCGTCTGTTGCGAAGTTACAATTCTACAACCGAAGAACAGCAAGAGCAACGGCAGCAAATTTTGCAAGAATTATTTGGAAAGCTTGGTGACAAAGGATCAATTGTGCCACCTTTTCACTGTGATTATGGCACTAATATTTTTGCTGGGGACAGATTGTATATGAACTATGGCTGTGTAATTTTAGACTGCAACACAGTTCATATTGGTGAAAATGTCTTATGCGCTCCTTATGTGCAAATTTATACTGCTTATCACCCAACAGAGCCAGAAATTCGTCTTTCTCGGAGAGAATTAGCTGCCCCAATTAACATTGGTAATAATGTCTGGATTGGTGGCAGTGCAATTATTTGTCCAGGTGTAACTATTGGTGATAACACAACCATTGGTGCTGGCAGTGTAGTTGTCAAAGATATACCTGAGAATGTTGTCGCTGCTGGCAATCCTTGCCACGTCATTCGATATTTATCCTAAGAATTTAAAATTTATATCCTCTGGCAATCCAATAGAGCCAATCTGCGATCGCTTCTTCAGTTTCGCTGTCAGCATCAATGGCTGCTATTTCAGATAACTTTGCAGAATATACATCATCATCCTTACCATTAATGTAAGCCACTTCTACAAGCATATCTTTCAAGCACTCATCATCTGGGGCCATTCCCAGCACTTCCACTTGTTTCTCCTCGGTAGAACCTGATTTGCGTGCCTTCTTAGTCCATTTAGCCATAAACGGAAAATTCAGAACCTCTTCGAGGTAATAGTACCAACCCATGGCCCGGTCTTCTTTATCTTCAGCATCTACAATAATCTCTGTTTTAATGCGATGCTCTCGGTTTTCGTCAGCTTCAACACTAGGCATAAGATAACACTTTACGTATAATGCATTTTTATAATACTATCAAAGTCTTGGCTAAGAATAATTTTTCTAAAATTAAGTATATGGAACTTAGGCATCAGAGATACCTCAACACCCTTAAGAAAGCGGCTTTTAGGGTTATCCCCTTTCTAAAAGGGATTAGGGGATCTAGGTTTCAGTTTTCAGTGCGTAATTCTTGCTATATCTAAGTTATACAAAAAACCGCTTGTCAATGACAAACGGTTTTGTAATTATTGCCCTCAAAGGGTAACTTATTTGTTGCGCCAAGATGCTAAGTTTTTTCTTCGCACTAAAGCGCGAAATTTTTTAGAAATTAAACAAGTCTCAAATCAGGATAATTTGCCAGTACATCATCAGATGTCAAAGTATCATTTTCAGCTTGCGGAGTCCAAAGAACTTCAATTGCCAGAAGTTTCTCACTGGGGATACTACCAATTTGCCGCAAAGCTTGACGCAAATCATCAGCACTGTTAATGGCTGTGGGGATTTCAAACTTACCTAGTGTCGCCGCCAGCAAGGTGACGATAATATATTCACCAGGGCCTTCGGTAAATAGGCGAGTGGGGTTGTCGAGTTCACCAGCCGGAGGTAAAGCATCTTTGGCAAGGGCCCCTCTTAGCTGATTGTTGACGTTAGAAATAGTTTCTTCGCTAAACTTGCTGCGTTCTGCCAGTGACAGCCGATTAAACTGACTTTCAGCTGAATTTAAACTGGCTTGTTGAGTGCCACCACCTGCATATACAAAGTATTCGGGATGGCGGAGTAAAGCTAGGCTGGCTTCTTGTAGAACTTCTGCTCTCCCCTCTGGGGTGTTGGTATCAGCAGTTTCAGCAATGTGGTTGAGTTCATTTTGCAATTCACGGGCTTGAGCTAACAAACCTACTTGCAAACGAGTCACAGAAACAGGAGAGCTACTGGTGTAATCTGCTTCTCCAGTTTCACCGCCAGAGACGCGGCGGAAAGTTTGCAATATAAAATTAGCGATCGCAAAGAAGATTAAGATGCCAAATAGACCACCAAATCCTCCCCCAATACCCCAGAAAGGAAGTAGGAAGGGAAAGCCAAAACCACCACCAAAACCACCACCAGGATAGTATCCGCCTCCGCCAGGAGGTGCATAAGTGCGCGGTGTATAGGTGCGGCTGGAAGGTGCTCTAAAGGAGCCACCACCGATTCGACCCCCACTGCGGGCCGCTAATGCTCCATCGGCGTGGCTAAAAGCCAAAGTTAACACTAGTCCTAGTGCTAACAAGCTTTTTAACAGTGGTTTGATGGTTTGTTGTAGTTTTTTACGCATAATACTATCGCTTGGAAAACTGAATTATTTATGATTTCTCCCCATGCTGGTAGGAGTGTTTCAATCTGTCGCTAACGCCAGCTCGTAAAAGCTTGCTTTGTAGCATTCACGTAGCATTCACGAGTAAAGGCTACATATTTAATCTACCGCGTCTTCTGTTGGGTAGGCAGCGATCGCAGGGGGGATTTCTCGACTGGGGAACCGTACCTTAAGATATCTTCACAATTACAGAAACTATTGCTGCTAGGTTTTGCAATAGCACTTTCAGGCTACAGTCTGGGATTATACAGATGCTTTTAATTTTTTAATACTTCATCCTACTTGTTTGATCAAAGGTGGGAGGATATTTTTTAATTAAAAGTAGTATTTGTTACATTAAATAACCTTAAAATTACTTTTATACAGTAGGCAAAAAAAGCGTCCATAATGCTGATCATTAAATGCAGCCAGACGCTAGATAACTCTCAAGTACTGATCAAATTTTTTGGTATTTTGGCACAATAGCCTAGAAGATTCAGGATATTTTATTGAACGTAGATAGATTTCGTAATTTTCGCAACATTTGTTTACTGATTAACTTGGCTATATACAAGTCTTAGCTTTGATTTATTGTTCATGATGCACAGAAATTCTCAAGTAGTGAGAAATTTAGAGCAAAAATAAAATCAACACAATAAAAAAACAATCTTCCTGGCTAATTTTGTAAAATCGGCTTCAAATTTGTCTACCACATTCGTTTTAAAAGAAATAAAATAAGAATTAAGGCTTTGAAAATAATCCTAATTGTAAATAAATTAAAAATTATTTGAAGTAAAGTTATCAGCTTTATTATGGAACATATTTCTCAACTAACAGCCGAAATCAGAGACAAAGCTGCATACCCAGATATCTTAGTCATATCCCGGATATTTCTGCCGAAAGAAGCTGTAATTGGGGAATATATCTATAATCGCTGTCTCCAAGATCCAGAACGAGTGATTGTGCTGGCGGCTAGTTGCTCAGGAGATAAAGTATTTGATCAAGGTCAACAGTTTCCCGTATATCGCTGGTTTTATCCTAAATACTGGCGTAGTGGCTTTGTGGGAAGTATCCTGAAGCCTTGGGTGAATATCGTCTGCTCATTTGTCCTAGCAATCAGACTTTATTTTCGCTATCACTACCGTTATATAGAGTGGGGCCACGGCTATGATTTCCCTTCGCTGTTGCTATTGAGCTATTTCTTACCTATTCGCTATTTTATCTATCTGCACGGCGATGATTTTCATTGTACTTTACACAATCCCGTGCTGCGATCGCTATTTAAATTAACACTTCATAGAGCCGAAGGTATTGTTTGTAATAGTTCTTATACAAGAGACTATCTCAGAACTGCTTTCCGATTAGATACTCCTACCCATGTCATTAACCCAGTCCTCAGACCAGAAAAATTTGGTAATAATGTAGCGAGTCCCAGCAGCCTGGATGATTTACGTGTTCGGGTGCGTCAGGCGTACAATATTCCCGATTCAGCAATAGCAATTCTCTCCATAGGAAGGCTAGTAAAACAGAAAGGTTTCGACCGAGTAATCGATAACATCCCACTATTGCTAACTTTTGGGGTCGATGTCCACTATATAATCTGCGGTCAAGGGCCAAGTGAATCGGAACTGAAATCTCTGGCGCATCGTTTGCGGGTAGATAAGCGCGTCCACTTTGCCGGATATGTGCCTGAGCGAGAATTAGCAGGTTATTATGCTGCTTGCGATATATTTGCCATGCTGACTTTATTAGATGCTAAAGCTAATAGTATGGAAGGTTTTGGTATGGTTTATTTAGAAGCAAGTTACTTCGGTAAGCCTATAATTGCTCCTCGCTTAGGCGGTGTTCTAGATACAGTTCAGCATGAGGAGAATGGCATACTGGTTAATCCCAATTCTGGTTATGAAGTGTTTCAAGCTTTCAATCGGTTGTGCAAAGACCAGCAACTACGTGAGCAGCTTGGCCGCAAAGGTAAAGAATTAGCCAAGCGTAGAACCCTTCATCGATCGCTATACAAGTCTGATTTGTAAGACTTTTATTACGTTCAACGGCATACACTCAGTTTTTTCTTTTCATCAGGGTTAGTTACAAGGTAATCTTTAAGGCGATCGCATCCTTCATCCAACAGTTCATCTAGTCCCCGGATACGCCACACAATTACCGTCTTATCCTCACTGGCTGTAGCCAGCAGTTTACCATCCGGGCTAAAATCTGCACTTCTCACAAAGCCTTGATGACCTCTAAATTCTGCTACTTGTTGTCCTGATAAATTCCACAACCTAGTTGTGTAGTTTGCTGAAGATGTTGCCAGCAGTTTACCATCCCGGCTGAAAATTATTTGTGTGACTCTGCCCTCATAAGTCTTAAATTCTTTTAACTGCTTTCCTGAATAATCCCACAGCCTGACAGTACCATCATCTCCAGATGTAGCCAATTTATTTTCCTTGGGGCTAAAACCAACAGTGGTAACATAGCCCTTATGACCTATCAATTTTTTAGACGGTTGCTTGCTGCTAATATCCCACAGTAATGCCGTCCCTTTTTCTCCAACTGTAGCTAGCAGCTTGCCATCTGGACTAAATCTGGTAGTCTCAACTTTACCTCCATGCAGAAATTGTTGTAACTTGTTTCCTTCAAGATCCCACAGTTTTACTTTGCCATCATCTCCAGTAGTAACAAGCCTATCTCCTTTATTGTTAAAACTAATACTCCGTATTGCTTGAGAATGGCTCTCGAAAGGTTTCAAAGGCTTTAACGGGTTTCCCTGGCGCGTCCAGAGCTTTATTGTGCCATCTTTTCCACCTGTAACAATTAGGTTTTTTGCTTTGTCTGGGCTAAAACGTACAGTATTGACACCACCTTGCTCGGCTTTGAATTTTTCTTCCACCTTCCCTTCAAGCTTCCAAAGCCTAATATAGTCATCCTCAGAAGCTGTAATCAGTAAGTCGCCTTCTGGGTTAAAACGAACACTAGCAACAGCTTTTTCATGCCCATTTATAACTTTTTCATTCTCTTCTAGTTTGATTAAGGGGTTTTTGGGTATGATTAATGATATTCCTGGAACTGCCCAGAATCTCACCGTACCATCATCTTTTCCCGCAGTGGCAAGAGTATCGCCCTTCGTATTAAAGCGAGTGCTGACAACACTCCCTTGATGACCCTTAAATTGTGCTTCCAGTGTTCTATTGAAATCCTTCCACAGCCAGACTTTTCCATCGCTAGCTGATGTAGCAATTAGTCCATCTTTGCTAATACGAACTGCCTCCACACCTGTATGGTGAGCCTCAAATTTTTTTTCTGCCAGTTCTTTTCCTGAAAAATCCCACAGCCTGACGGTACCATCATCTCCAGCAGTAGCAAGTTGCTTTTCTTTGGGGTGAAACCAGACACTGTTAACACTACATTTTTTAGTGTCTTTGACTTTGCATTGATGACCTTTAAATATTGCTATCGGTTCTGTCTGATTGATATCCCAAAGCTTTGCCAGTCCATCCTCTCCAGCCGTGGCAAATTGCTGGTTATTATAAGGGTTGGCATTAAGGCTTTTGATCCTACTGCTGTGAGCAGGTATTGTTTTAAAAATTTTTCCTTGGAGAGTCCACAGTCTGACGTAGCCATCATCTCCAGTTGTTGCCAACAGATTTATCTTGGGAAGAAAACGAACGTTGTTAACACTACATTTATCATCCTCTTTTGCTAAGTCGGATTTTTCTATTTCACATTGATGATGTATAGATATTATGGAAGGTGGAGACCAATTCTGATTTGCGGATAAAAAATTCCACATCTTTGAGACATCCCACAGTTTTACCCAACCATTACTTGCACCTGTCGCCAATATTGTTTGATCTTCGTTAAAATCGATACTTTTGATACTGTTATTATCCAGTTTGGAATTTTTCAACGTTTTCAATTTCTTGTTCTGATAATCCCACCACTTGACCGTGCCATCTTCTCCACCAGCAACAATTAACTCTTCCTCTTGCTTTTTGCCGTTTTTAATAAAACGGATACTATTTACACCTCTTTGGTAAGTATTGATTTGATTTGTTTGATGAATATTATCCAAAGTCTTCTGCAAAGCTAGCAGTGGACTTGTGGCTGGACATTCTTGCAAACAATTACTATTCCAAAAAGCCATCTTTTTAACTTCTTGTCCGGCTTCCATTGCTGACACTAAAGCCTCGATTTCTCCAGCACCGGACTCAAAATTTGTTAAAGCAGTGACTCCTGAGCCTTCAACTTCAGCTGTCCATCGTAGCCAAAATGCAACCATCGCTAGGATTGAGACTACTACTAAACCACCTGTCAGCCCAAATAGAGTAAGCTTGCGACGACGTTCTTTTTGCTGACGATCGCGATCGCGCAGTGCCGAACTCTGCTGGATGAAACCTTGCTCTGCTTGGCTCAACTCATCTCGGCGCTGCTTGAGCCAATTTTCTGCCTCCGCTAGGGGGACACCTCGCAGCAATGATCCTTCATCTTGTCCGGCGTTTTCCCACTGACGCATTCTTGATCGCAATAATTCTTGCCAAGTGCGGAAAGAGCGATCGCTCTCCATCCAACCGTGCAGTCGTCCCCATTCCCGAATCAAGGTTTCATGGACAATCTCTACTGTTTCTTTAGCAGCAGTTTCATCACGTCCAGTTACTACTAGCCGCGCATCAGCCAACCGCCTGACCAAATCCCAATTATTGTTTCCCACCTCATTTTTGTTAGCTAGTCTGCGGGTGTCTTCTGTGCCTTCCCCAGGCCGCACCAATTGGACAAATATTTGCTGTGCTTGTTGTTGCTCCTCTGGATTGAGTCTAGCGAACTCGGCTTCTGCATGGTTCGCCAACGACTTTTCTACACCGCCAATGGCTTCGTAAGCAGCATGAGTCATTTGGCGATTTTGCTGTTTTGCCCATAGTTGCGTCAAAGTAAATTCTAGTAATGGCAAATTGCCTGGTGAATCTGCCACTGCTCTGAGAATCCCCTCTGCAAGACCTTCTTCTAACCTTACTCCTTGCTTGTTTGCAGGTCGAGCGATCACTTGCTGCAATTCTTCTCGGTTCATCGGAGCAAGTTTTAAATCAGTATTCTGCAAAGCATCGGCGAAACGACGATCAGAAAGTGCATATCCCAGAAAGTCAGCCCGCAAGGTCAGCAAAAGAGTAAAATTCTGTACCAGTTTAGCCGCTTCTAATAATTGATTTAAAAATAGCTGGCGCTCTTTAATATCTGAGCAAGAAGTATAAAGTTCCTCTAATTGATCTACCACCATTAACAGGCGCTTATCCTCGTTCTCTGACAAAATCTGGGATAAAAAAGTATGTGCTAGTTCTTCCTGTCGCAACACACCAGCTAATTTTCTGGCATCAATATCTTGTTGTATCTTCGTTTCCTTTGGTTCACGCAGGCGCACAATTACTGCTGCTAGCTCATCTACAGGATGAGTTTTTGGGCGAAAAGATTCGATGAGCCAGTTACCTTGCTGGCGTAAATGCGGAATCAAACCCGCAAACACTACGCTAGATTTACCACTACCAGACGCTCCAATTACCGCTACCAATGACTGTTTTTGGACTGTATTTACTAGTTCTTGGGTGAAAATATCCCGCCCAAAGAAAAATCTTGTATCTTCTTCCCGGAAAGGAAATAAACCACGATAGGGACAAAAAATAGCTTGCTCACCTAACACAGACCATGCACTCACCAAAATTTGTGTGGGAATCATAAACCCAACTTTAGCTTCTGGTCGTTTGGGGTCTACTGCTACTGCTATTCCGGCTATACCCTGAAGCTCACCATCCCATATCGGCGCACCACTGAAACCAGGCTCTAGTTTATAACCTGGTTTTGTCTCACCCTCTAGCTGCACCCAATCTTTAGCTGTGCGTCCACGTAGAACACCAGTAGCCCAAACACCATTTGGTTGTCCCTCTGGAAAACCAAATACTTGGAAACGATGTCCTGTCCAATCATCAGATGTAATTAATGGTGCGAGTAGAGCTTCATCTGGAGGAGAATCTTTTAATTCCAATCCAGCAATATCTTCTACTGCCATACTAGGATTTACAGGTAGCCAGAAAACAACCTTAGCTTGGAAGCGTTGCATAGCTGCCACTAGGGGAAAATCGAAGGTGATTTCTGCATCTGGCATTTGGGCAGTGTTTCTCGGAAGTCCCAAGGCATCAGCTACTACATGGGCGCAGGTGAGGATGTACTTTTGAGAAACTAAGAAACCAGCACCAATTACTTTGCCACCGTTGGAGTAAATTCTGACAATAGATGAATCAAGAAGTGCTGCCATTTTGTGAATCTTTTTTCCATTTCAGGGTGATTTCATAGTTGACTTCACTATTGCCAGAAGCTACAACCGCCCCAAGTTGAGCGCTAATCTTAATGCCAAACTTGACTTCCACTTCATCTGCTGGCTGTTTGAGGCTGCCTATTTTGGTAATAATCGCATTAGCTATCGGCTTGACGGTTTCTAAGGCTGACTCGAAGGTTTGTGTAGCTTTATCAACCACTTGGTCTCGTAAACCGATGCGAGCGTCGGTCTCGGCTGCTTCGTCTACTTCAACAAAAATGGATTCGCCACTTTCAAGAGGAAATTCTACTATGCGTTTCACAACAAACTTATAAAATTGGGTATAAATACGTAAAATTCAATTTACATTGATTGTAGAGGGTTTTTTATTACCAGAAGTTCCCAGATGATGGGACTTTTAGAATCTAACGATAATTTTGCAACCCCAAATAGGTTGATCAGAAATATGCCGAAAACCCTTGAGATTGAAACAGATTAAAACTGGCTCAAATTAATTAACCACCACCAACAATAGTTACCACTTCTAAGCGATCGCCTGGTTGCACTTTTGTTTGCGGCCAAAACTGGCGGTGTAAAATTTCGCCATTATACTCTACAGCCACCAAGCGGGGATTAAAACCCAACTGTTGGAGCAAGTCAGGTAAAAAAGTTTGAAACGAACAGTTATGGGTTTCCCCATTTACCTGAATGGTAATCTCATTGGACATAATATGTGGGGAATGGGGAGTGGGAAATTAGGTATTGGTTACTTAGTTTGGACAAATGACTAATGACTCTTTTAAAATTCTGGTTTAATGCGATTGAGTTGGGAGAGCAAATATTGAGTCACTAGGGTAGGTTGTTCGGCTTGCATGAGCGAGCGCACCACCGCCACACGTTCGGCTCCGGCATCGATCACATCATTGATATTATTGGCATCTATTCCCCCAATGGCAAACCAGGGAATTGAGCAATTTTTGGCAGCATAGCTGACATATTCTAAACCTGTTGCTACCTTACCTAGTTTCGTGGGAGTTTCATAAACTGGCCCCACGCCAATGTAATCTACACCTTCAGCGATTGCTGCTTGCATTTCTTCCTTATTTGTGGTAGAAAGACCTATCAGACGCTGCGAACCGAGTAATTGCCGAGCAACAGTAATGGGCATATCTTGTTGTCCTAGATGCACCCCATCTGCATCGACAGCTAAAGCTACATCCACGCGATCGTTAACAATGAACAAAGCACCATAGATATGGCATAACTGCCGGAGTTTTCTGGCTTGTTCTAGACGCAAAGAATCATCGGCGGTTTTGTCACGATATTGTAAAAGCGTTAATCCCCCTTTGAGCGCAGCTTCGACGTTATTCAACAAAGTTTCATGTGGGGAAGTAACAAGATACAAACGCGATCGCCACAACAATTGATGACGCTGATGACCCATTAAACTACTTTCTAGGGTATAAACCTGATAGCGCATCTGCTTGCAAGCTTTAGCCATAGTTGGGTGATAAAGCTTGCCGTATTCTTCCAACACCCGTAATGCTTCTTCTATACGGCAAAAGTTAGCTTGCAACACCGATTTGATACTAGCTCGTTGTTCTTCTTGAGGATGGGTTAACTCAGTCCCAGGATCGCCTGGTGTATCTCGCGCCGCCCGCAATTCTGGGGTATGCCACTTAGCAACCTCTTGCCGCAGCCGTTTGCATTCAAGAGCCAACTGGGCATTGTTCAAACCAAAGCGACACCATTCTTCGATAATTCGCAAGCCCTCACGAGCGCGATCTAAATTGGCATCTAAAATACGGTAGACAACTTGTTGTATTTGCTCTTTTTGGCTGTATGGCTCGACCATTACAACAACCCCGTTAGTGCTTTCATCGAAGTGTGAATTATCATATATCCTAGTAATCATAGTTAATTAATTTGCTTTTTTTTACTCAATTTTGGCAGAATACACGCAAAATAACGTAGTAGTGAGGGTTATGGGAAATTATCCCATGTTCTTATAGACAGTGATAAGGGTATGAGGCTACAGTTTCGCACTAAGGTTAGTCAAGTATTTTAGGGTAAACGACAAGCTTACAAAGGACTAGCGCCGCAAGGCGGAAGTCAAAAGTCGAAAGTCAAAAGTATTATGGAATCGGCTTTTTAGGGATTTTAAACGGTTGCTCTATTTACGCCGTGGCGTATTAACCAGAGCGGATACAGTGGAAAATCCACAATGGGCAAATTAAATTTGAGACTGCATGGATACTATTTAGAGAGCATTTATAAAGTAAATTTTAACTTTTAAATAGAACGCTTTCTCGTCCAAAATATTATATGAGCCGATTATTAAAACTCAAAGTATATATCGCCTTACTGATGGTCAACAAATTTCAGAGTGAGGGTATTTTGGCGATCGCGTAGCGTGTCCTAA
>NZ_DASQZC010000084.1:0-23773 GCF_035638895.1 Nostoc sp.
TAAGACCCCTACCAAATTGAAAATTTGGTGGTGCAACAATTCAGTGGCGGGTCTGAATCCCCCACTGATAGCGCAGCTCCTTCGACGCAGGAGCGTCTTGCATTCTGGTTCCTGAATTCTGACTTCTGAATTCTTCTTCAAGCAATAGGATATAGCGCTTATCAATGCAGGCAGAACTTATGAGATTTGAGCCATCAATGTCTATATTTAATTACAGAAGCCTTAGAGGAAATTTATATGTTTGGACTGGGATGGCCAGAAATAGCTGTAATTAGCATAGTCGCTGTTCTAATTTTTGGGCCAAAAAAAATTCCCGAACTGGGAACCGCATTGGGCAAAACCTTACGAGGGTTTAAGGAGGAGATGAAAACTCCCAGTGACGAAACCAATCAGGAAGAAGAAAAACAATAATAAAAGTAATCAGAATACAGGAGTCAGCGCACTGACTCCTCCTGACTACAGCAGAGTATTAACAACAGAAGAAGGTGCTATTCCATTTTGAGAATCGATGAGAGTTGTGCCGGGATTTTGTTGGTGTATCTCTTCCTTGGCTAAACCACGCAGCTTAATTAACTTAATAGCGCGAGTTACGCTTTCTGGTAAAATTACCACCAGACTGTTATCAGGAGCCATGTCTAAGCCTTTATTTATGGCTTGGGTTTCATCCAGAATTGATTCATAGCGGCTATCAGGTTTAACTTCGGTGATGCCTTGAATAATCAACTGGGCGGCTGAACCCCGTAGGCGTCCCCGTGTGTCATCGTCTTCTTTGATGATGATGTAATCAAAAATTTGTGCTGCTAATTTGCCCAATGTAACAAAGTCTTCGTCGCGGCGATCGCCTGGCCCACCAATTACGCCAATCCGTTGCCCTGTAGTCCAGTTCCGCACAAAGGAACCTACAGCTTCGTAACTGGCTGCGTTGTGGGCATAATCTACTAAAGCGTGGTAGTTGCCTAAATTAAATAAATTCATTCGTCCTGGCGTTTGACTAACTGAAGCTCGGAAGCTCTTCAAACCACCACGAATCTGCTCAATTGTGACGTTTTGCACGAATGCTGCCAAACTTGCTGCTAAAGCATTGGCAATCATAAACGGCGCCCGCCCGCCCATTGTTAAAGGTATATTTTCTGCTCTTTCTATGCGGTGTGTCCAATCACCTTTAACAATTGACAAATAGCCATTTTCATATACTGCTGCTACTCCACCCTTTTGGATATGCTTTCGCACCAATTCCGAGTCGGGGTTCATTGTGAAGTAAGCAATATTAGCCTTAGTTTTTTCTGACATGGCGGCGACGCGGCGATCGTCGGCATTAAGTACCGCGTAGCCATCAGGGAATACGGCTTCTGCTACTACACTCTTGAGGTTAGCTAACTGCTCAATGGTTTCTATATCGCCAATTCCTAAGTGGTCTGAAGCTACATTTAATACTACTCCCACATTTGCTGCTTCAAAGCCCAATCCAGAGCGGAGAATGCCACCGCGAGCCGTTTCCAGTACGGCTACTTCTACTGTGGGATCTTGGAGGATGACGTGGGCACTTTGAGGGCCTGTGTTATCGCCAGCTTCTACTAAGTAATCACCGATGTATGTTCCATCAGTAGTAGTATAACCAACTACCTGACCAGTCTGTTTATAAATATGTGCTAGTAGTCGGGTCGTAGTAGTTTTGCCATTAGTACCAGTAATACTAAGGATGGGAATTTGGCTAGATTGCTCGTTGGGGAACAGCATATCCATTACTGCGCCAGCGACGTTGCGGGGGATACCTACACTTGGCGCAACGTGCATTCGGAAGCCGGGAGCGGCGTTAACTTCAACAATCACGCCATCAACTTCCCGCAAGGGACGGCTAATATCGGTGGTGACAATATCGAGTCCGGCAATATCCAAACCGATAATCTTGACTACGCGTTGTGCCAACCAAAGATTTTCTGGGTGAATTTCATCGGTACGGTCTACCGCGCTACCACCTGTACTTAAGTTTGCCGTTGCTCTGAGATAACAAAGGGTTCCTTTGGGTGGCACGCTATTGAGGGTATAGCCTTGCCTTTCTAAGAGTTGGTAGCTGGTGCGGTCTAGTTCAATCTTGGTCAGGACGTTATCATGTCCTTCACCGCGATTTGGGTCAAGATTTGTTTCCTCAATGAGTTCGGCGATGGTGGATCTACCGTTGCCAATGACATGAGCCGGGACGCGTTCGGCTACTGCTACTACTTTGCCATTTACCACCAGTACCCTGTGGTCGCGTCCAACATAATATCTTTCGATAATAATTGACCTAGAAACCTGTCTAGCAGCTTCGTATCCGGCTTGGGCTTCTTCCCAAGTTCTGATATCAATGGTGATCCCACGTCCATGATTGCCATCCACTGGCTTGGTGACGATGGGATAGCCGCCAACGAATTCAATGGCTTGTTCCAAATCGTCTAAGAAGTTGATCACTGTACCTCTAGGTACTGGCGCACCAGCAGCACCGAGGATGCGTTTAGTGGCTTCTTTATCGCAAGCTAGTTCTACACCCAGAATGCTTGTGTTGTCCGTCATTGTGGCCTGCATCCGCTTCTGATTTACGCCGTAGCCTAGCTGAATCAAAAAGCGGGCTTCCAGAGACATCCAGGGAATACCTCTTTTTTCTGCTTCTTTGATAATCGCTTCAGTGGAGGGGCCTAAGGAAGCATCACGGGTGAAGTCTTTCAGGTCTTGGATATCTTGCTCTAGTTCTGCTTTAGGATAACGGCCTCGATCCACGATACTCTGGCACAGCCGTACTGCGGCTCGTCCAGCGTATCGTCCCGCTTCCTCATTCTGATACTCAATCACTACTTGGTAAATTCCGGGTGTGGCTGTTTCGCGGGTGCGACCAAAGCCAACATGCATACCAGCTAATTCCTGGAGTTCTAGGGCTACGTGTTCTACGATATGACCAATCATAGTGCCTTCTTTGACTCGCATCAGAAAACCACCACGACAGCCAGGAGAACAATAATGACCCTCCAGACTCGGCAGCGCCTCAACTAGTCCTTCATAAAAGCCAGGGATTTCATTCGAGGGCGTCTCGGCAAGGTTTTCTAAATCGAGGCGCATGACGATCAGCTTGTGGCGTCGAATGCTCCAATAGTTTGGGCCGCGTAAGGTCTGGATCTTGAGGATTCTCATGGGAATAGGTAGATGGAGATTCGGAACCAAATTCTAGTTTCTTACTGAAATTGACCGCTAAACTGTTCGTTGCAAACAGTTTTTTCTTTTTACATACTATTCTCATCATTTTTCTACAACAAGAAATAAATGTGCGGTCAATCGATTTTGGATTTTAAATTTATGATTTTGGATTAAAAGAGACAATTAGGGTACTTAGCTCTTTTAATTTTTTAGATTTACGATCGCAAAGGCTTAACGAGTCCTTGATGGTTTTTAGATTTGTTTCGCCCACTTGGCGGCATCTGCCAAAAAGCTCTTCTAATCTAAAATCCGTCTTGAAAAGCTTGCTAGGTCGGTAAACCAACGCCACTTGCTACAACGCGGGGAACCCGCGCAACGCAGTGGCTCTTCCTTACAACTTTTTGCAAAATCCAAAATCTAAAATTTGTGGCCAACTCAGTGTAACCTCAGATACTTTATCCCGTCAGCTGGAGATTCGCTGTACAGCAGGCAATACAGTGCGCTGGTACAAGTGGAAGCGATCGCCGTAGCTGAGGATATGGAGACGTAAATTATGTACTGTTAATGGTTCATTAGCACCGACATGGGGTTCGTTGGTGTGGGTGGCTTCAGTGGGATCAACAATGGTGACACTGCCTTTACCCATAACTTGTAACCAACCATCACGTTCAAATACTGCACAAGTATCTTCGTCAATGCCAATACCTAAGCGATCGGGGTGAGCTGCGATCGCACTAATCAGCCGTCCCATCCGATTACGATTGTGAAAGTGTTGGTCAACGATTACTTCGGGAATAAACCCTAAACCCGTTGCCATATCAACTAGGGAACGATTTGGCGATTCTCCACTACCGCCGCCAGCAATCATGTGATGCCCCATCACTGCTGCTCCTGCACTCGTGCCTGCTAAGGTTAGTTGCCCCGCCCTCACCCGTTGCCGAATAATTTCCATTGCTGGCGTATCTGCCAACACACCACAGAGACGCAGCTGGTCGCCTCCTGTCAAAAATACCCCACTACAGGCTTCTAAGGATGCTTTGATCTGGGAGGATTCACACTGTTCCCGTTCGCGGATATCTAAAATTTCTACCTTCTGAGCACCCATTTCTTCAAAAATGCGAATATACCTACCACCGATGATGGCCGGTTCGCGAGAGGCAGATGGAATAATTGTAATATAAGCCTTACTAGCACCGGCGCGTCCAAAAAAAGTTCGTAGGATTTCGCGTCCATGAACTTTATCTTCTGCACCTCCGATAACCAGAACGGCGGTTTTAGTTGCTTGGGGTGTCCTCATTTCTAGCGATTTAGCTTGTAATTGCGGCATTGTGTTTCTCCTGTCAACAACTTCAGGTGAATTTAACAAGGTTCAGAAGCAGCCATGATTTTGCGCTTTGCAACTTTTGAGAGAACACTTTTTGGAAATTTGCAACTGTGTAAGCCACTCTCCAAATTTTCGCTTAACGCTCGCGTTGCCTCAGTCTTAACGTGTTCGTTCCCATTCCTCAAAGCCAGCGCCTTGTTTTTCACCTGTCCACTTGCAGCAGGGCAAAATAGTCTTTATCGGGCTAAATTCCCGCTTTGGGATTGAGGATGAGCAGTTAAGACTACGCTTTTTTCTGAGGCTGGCTCGATGCATCCTGGAAGTTGTTAACTTGATAAGATTATTAATTTAAATGTACTTGTGACAACATTTAAACATAAATTAAGTAATTAGAAAAACTTTTAATCCCATCTAAAATCCAAGAGGTCTGGTAGTTTTAGATACTATTGATAAAGTTTAACTGGAGTTTGACCCGACTTTGGCTTGTTGATGTTTGCTAGACATTCAAATTTAAGATTAGTGTCCTTGAATACGAATAACTGTGCGCTTTGATATAGTTACGCTTTTTCCTGACTGTTTTAACTCTGTTCTCAACTCTGGTTTGCTAGGTAAAGCCTTAGCCAAACAGATTGCCGAAGTGCATCTGGTTAACCCACGGGACTTTACCACTGATAAGCACCGGAAGGTGGATGATGAACCCTACGGCGGCGGCGTTGGGATGCTAATGAAGCCAGAACCTATTTTTAATGCTGTGGAGTCGCTGCCAACTCTACCCCGAAGAGAAATAATTTTGATGAGTCCACAGGGTCAAACAATTAATCAACCTCTTTTGAAAGAATTGGTGACAAATTACGACCAGTTAGTAGTTATTTGCGGGCATTACGAAGGAGTGGATGAGAGGGTGCTACATTTGGTAACTCGTGAAGTATCTTTAGGGGATTTTATTTTGACTGGCGGGGAAATTCCAGCAATGGCTTTGATTAATGGCGTAGTGCGGCTGATCCCAGGAACCGTAGCTAAAACGGAGTCCCTTACAGCAGAAAGTTTTGAGGAGGGGTTATTGGATTATCCCCAATATACTCGTCCTGCGAATTTTCGCGGGTTAAAAGTGCCTGATGTCTTGCTCAGTGGAAATCACGCTGCGATCGCCCGGTGGCGTTATGAGCAACAAATTGAAAGAACCCGCGATCGCCGCCCTGATCTCTTGGATAAATGGAAGCAGGGGGCAGGGGAGGCAGGGGGAGCAGGAAGATAATAATTCCTGACAAATGACCAATGACAAATGACTAATGACTAATGACTAAAATTCGTATTGGTAACGGCTACGATATTCATCAACTAGTGAGCGATCGCGCTTTGATTTTAGGTGGAATTCAAATTCCCCATGAACTGGGTTTATTAGGTCACAGTGACGCTGATGTGCTAACACACGCGATTATGGATGCCATGCTTGGGGCATTATCTTTGGGGGATATTGGTCATTATTTTCCGCCTAGCGATCGTCAATGGGCGGGAGCAGATAGTTTAGTACTATTAAATCAAGTACATCAACTGATTCGGGATCAAGGTTGGCAGGTGGGAAATATTGACTCGGTGGTAGTAGCAGAACGTCCAAAATTAAAACCGCATATTCACAATATGCGCGACAAACTAGCGGCGGTTTTAGAATTACAACCAAATCAAATTGGCATTAAAGCTACCACCAACGAAAAATTAGGCCCTGTTGGACGCGAGGAAGGTATATGTGCTTATGCTGTTGTCTTGCTAGTTGCTTCCGAATAACTTTTTTTTAGCCTCTGATAAAGATATTCAAGACTAATTAGGATGAAAATAAATTTGAAATTATGAAATTTTTTAGAAAAATATTTCTGGCAATGAAAAATTTTTGGTTGCCAATATTTTTGACTTCAGCAACAGCACTTACACTTACTGCGTGCAACCCAACGAACTTTAAAAGTGCATCTGCTCAAGTGCCGCAATTGGTAAGTGCCATCCTCAGTGATCCTAAAACTTTTAACCTTGCTCTGAGTCAAGAATCACCAAATATTTTTGGTTTGACATACGCAGGATTAATTACCAAAAATCCAATTACTGGTAAAGTTGAGCCAGACTTAGCAGAATCATGGCAAATTTCTGATGACAAATTGCGATTTACTTTTACTTTACGTGAAGGCTTAAAATGGTCTGATGGGCAGCCACTCACAGCTGAAGATGTCGTATTTACTTACAACGATATCTACTTTAATCAAGCGATTCCCACAGATGTCAGAGATGGCTTCAGAATTGGTGTCAGTCGTAACCTACCTACGGTGCAAAAACTCGATGAACGCCGGGTAGAATTTACTTTACCAGAACCCTTTAGACCTTTCTTACTAAATACAGACACTTCTATCTTACCTGCCCATGCACTGCGAGAATTTGTAAAACAAAAAGATGCAGAAGGAAAGCCAACCTTTTTGAGTAAGTGGGGTGTTGATACTCCTCCCGAACAAATTATCGTCAATGGCCCTTACAAACTTGAACGCTATGACACAAGTGAACGTGTGGCGTTTCGACGCAATCCTTACTACTGGCGCAAGGACAACCAAGGTAAACCTCAGCCTTATATTGAACGTTTAGTTTGGCAAATTGTCGAAAATACGGATACTTCTTTGCTGCAATTTCGGTCTGGTGGATTAGATACTGTGGCAGTAACACCTGAATACTTTTCTTTGCTAAAGGTGCAAGAAAAGCAAGGCAATTTTAAAATTTACGGTAATGAACCTGGAACCGGTACAACGTTTGTTTTGTTTAATTTAAATAAAGGTAAAAGAAACGGAAAACCGTTGGTAAATCCAATTAAATCACGCTGGTTCAATACAGTTGAATTCAGGCAAGCCGTAGCTTATGCTATCGACCGCCAAACGATGATTAATAACACTTATCGCGGCTTGGGTGAGCCACAAAACTCACCAATTACTGTTCAAAGTCCTTATTACCTTTCGCCAAAAAAAGGATTAAAAACTTATGATTATGATATTAATAAAGCAAAGCAACTGCTAATTAAAGCTGGATTTAAGTACAATCAACAAGGTCAGTTATTAGACGCTGAAGGTAATCGCGTTCGCTTCACCTTACTCACTAACTCTGGAAATAAGATCCGCGAAGCAATTGGAGCGCAGATTAAACAAGACTTAAGTAAAATCGGTATGCAAGTGGATTTCACTCCATTGGCATGGAATACTTACACAAACAAACTTTCTAATTCTTTAGACTGGGAAGCTTCGATGCTGGGTCTGACAGGTGGTTTAGAACCCAATGATGGGGCAAATGTCTGGTCTCCCGAAGGTGGATTGCATATGTTTAATCAAAAACCACAACCTGGACAACAACCGATTGAGGGTCGGGAAGTGGCTCCTTGGGAAGCAGAAATTGGTAAACTTTACATTCAAGCTGCACAGGAATTTGATGAAGCTAAAGTGAAAGAAATTTATGGGGAAACACAGCAAATTACTCAGGAGAATTTACCGTTTATTTACTTAGTTAATCAGTTGTCAATGTCAGCTGTACGTAATCGTTTTGAAGGTATCAGATTCTCTGCTCTTAGTGGTGCATTCTGGAACATTCATGAAATCAAAATAACGGATTAATCATTAGTTATTAGTCAGTGGTTAGTGACAAGAATAAAGGATAAAAGACTAATGACAGATGAAAAAACATTGCGATCGCTACTCGTTGCGGTTGCCAATGGTAAAGTTACGCCAGATACGGCATTAGACTCACTCAAAGATTTAACTTATGAATCTGTGGGTGAGTTTGCCAAAATTGACCATCATCGCCAGTTAAGAACTGGTTTCCCAGAGGTGATTTGGGGGCCTGGTAAGACTCCCGATCAAATTGCTCAAATTATCGAGGTAATGCGCCTCCGCAACCCGGTGGTGATGGCAACCCGCATTGAACCAGCAGTTTATACCGCACTGGAATCAAAAGTTAGCGGTTTGCGATATTACGAATCGGCGCGAATTTGTGCGATCGCTCCTCCTACCATCGAACCACAATTTGCGGGTGAAATTGCCATTCTTTCTGCTGGTACTGCCGATTTACCCGTTGCTGAAGAAGCAGCTATCACTGCTGAACTTTCTGGTTTCCGCGTTCAGCGCCTATGGGATGTTGGCGTTGCGGGGATTCACCGCTTATTAAGTAACCGCCACCTGATTGAGTCCGCATCGGTGTTAATTGTCGTAGCGGGGATGGAAGGCGCTTTACCTAGCGTTGTTGCGGGTTTAGCGAGTTGTCCTGTGATTGCCGTACCCACCAGCATTGGTTATGGTGCAAGTTTTGGTGGATTAGCACCTTTATTGACAATGCTTAACTCTTGTGCTGCGGGAGTAGGTGTAGTAAATATCGATAATGGTTTTGGTGCAGCAGTTTTGGCGGGGCAAATTTTGCGGACTGCCGAGAAATTGCGGTTGGCATCGGCTGCATCTTGAGTTAAGACATTGAGGTTATATGCAATATTTCAGTAAATATCAGGAATTTATCTAAAAAATAAACTGATGCTGAAATTTGCCACCTCCAACCTCTTAATCATCAAATATGAGTCATTACAGCGATTTGATATCTCGGTTATATTGGCATTTGCCTGTAAATTTGACAGCACTACTAGCACAAACAATTACCGATCCAGACTTGATGGGTCAGGTTGAGAAATCTTGGCGTCACTTTATACAAACAGGTCAAGCGTGGGCATTGTTGATTGGTTTAGTCATTGGCTATATGATTCGGAATCTAACTAGCTACGGTTAAATCTAGAGGGGAATGGGGAGTAGGGAGTTGGGAAATCAGAAAAATTGTCTTCCTCTCTTCCTAAATCATCACTCCCCATTCCCCACTCCCCACTCCCCTCATAATATTTATGACCAAAGAAGAAACTTGGAGCCAGAGGTTTGAATCAGCATTGCATCCAGCGATCGCTCGTTTTAATGCCAGTATAGGTTTTGATATTGAATTAATCGAATATGACCTGACTGGTTCTCAAGCCCATGTCAAAATGCTTGCTCACACGGGCATTATTTCCCCAGAAGAAGGAGAGCAACTGGTTGCAGGTTTAGAACAAATTCGCCAAGAGTACCGCCAGGAAAAATTTAAGCCTGGTGTCGATGCTGAAGATGTACATTTTGCAGTTGAACGACGATTGACAGAAATTGTCGGCGATGTAGGTAAAAAGGTGCATACAGCGCGATCGCGTAATGACCAAGTTGGTACTGATACCAGACTTTACCTCCGCGACCAAATCCAACAAATTAAAAGGGAATTGCGAGAATTTCAAGGGGTTTTACTGGATATAGCTGAAAAAAACGTTGAAACCCTAATTCCTGGCTATACCCATCTACAACGCGCCCAACCCCTGAGTTTAGCTCACCACCTCTTGGCATACTTTCAAATGGCGCAACGCGACTGGGAACGGTTAGGAGACGTTTCTCGCCGCGTGAATATCTCACCTTTGGGGTGTGGTGCTTTAGCGGGAACCACTTTCCCCATTGATCGCCACTACACAGCCAAACTCTTGAATTTTGACGATATTTATGCCAATAGCCTGGATGGAGTGAGCGATCGCGATTTTGCGATCGAATTCTTGTGTGCTGCTAGCTTGATTATGGTTCACCTCAGCCGCCTTGCAGAAGAAGTCATTCTTTGGTCATCAGAAGAATTCCGCTTTGTCACCCTCAAAGATAGCTGTGCCACAGGTTCCAGTATCATGCCCCAAAAGAAAAACCCCGATGTACCAGAATTAGTGCGGGGGAAAACGGGACGTGTATTCGGTCATCTCCAGGCGATGTTAGTGATTATGAAGGGGCTACCCCTGGCGTATAACAAAGACCTCCAAGAAGATAAAGAAGGTCTATTTGATAGCGTCAATACAATCAAAGCCTCTCTCGAAGCAATGACAATTTTGCTCAGGGAAGGCTTGGAATTTCGTACCCAGCGATTAGCAGAAGCTGTGACGGAAGATTTTTCTAACGCTACCGATGTAGCAGATTATCTAGCAGCACGGGGCGTTCCTTTCCGGGAAGCTTACAACCTTGTGGGTAAGGTGGTAAAAACTAGTATTGCCGCAGGTAAACTCCTAAAAGATTTGAAATTGGAAGAGTGGCAAGAACTACATCCGGCATTTGCAGCAGATATTTATGAGGCAATATCCCCCCGTCAAGTTGTGGCAGCCCGCAACAGTTACGGTGGTACTGGCTTTGTA
Organism: Nostoc sp.; assembly: GCF_035638895.1. Taxonomy (GTDB): domain Bacteria; phylum Cyanobacteriota; class Cyanobacteriia; order Cyanobacteriales; family Nostocaceae; genus Nostoc. The sequence continues at coordinate 10,722 of NZ_DASQZC010000084.1, forward strand.
CAGGTTCGCAAAGCACTCATCGCTGCCCGCGCTCAAATGGCTCAATAGAAGAAGTGGGGAGTGGGGAGTTGGGAGTTAGGAGTTAGGAGTAGTTTTTTTCCCAATCCCCAATCCCCAATCCCCAATCCCCAAAAATAAATAAAGGCGTACATTTGTACGCCCTAAAAGATAAATAATCTAAATAAAAAGGCTTTAAGCAGAGAGCTTAGTCAGTCTCAGCTGCTGTTGCTGCGCCTTCTTCTTCTTCACTCTTGGGTGGTCTTTGTTGGAACCTTCTCTGCATTCTTCCTGTCGTAGTTCGTTTACGAAACTTTCTGGCATACGCCTGGTTCCGTAGCGCCTTTTCTTTTTTCGGGTTACGGCGCTTGGCCATGTTCACCTCATTAATAAACAACAAAAAAGTAGCAACTAGGCATCACGTAGGCAATATCAGTTACCAATGTTATTGATATACTTGTAGCCTAGTGCAGCAATAAATACCCTTTAAACAGTGTACTAGTCTATCGCGTTCAACCTTGTTCTGTCAATTATAATTTATAACTATCCCCACCACCCAGACGAAAAATACCTTTTATTTGATTCAAATTCGTCAAATATATGTAAATTAGCTAACAAGTTGTTGTTCTTGGAACAAACCAATCAATATTATCAATAATTAGATGACGGTCTCAAACCCCGCTTAATTGTCTCTTCTAAATTTTGGGTTAAAACTTATCATTTAGATTATTTTTTTTAATGTGTGCTGAAAAATATTAGCGATCGCTAGTTTGGGCAAGGCTAATGTTAATTTTAAACTGAAAAACTTTCTGATTTTACAAACTTTATGTATATATGAATACAGTGCTTCTCTGGAAATTTGATGTTAAAATCAATAATATTCTACGTAAATCGTCAGAATAAAATCTCAAACCGCAAACATTTTTGTATAAAATAAAACTCAATATACATTTGATTAATTGAGTTTATGTAAGTGGTAGAGAGCTATAGAATACAATACAAAAATTTTGAAGATTGAACGTTATTGCTTTTTTTCCGGCAGCTGTCCAGTCCACACGTAGTTTATGGCGTATTGGACAAACAGTATTGGGTATTATATTTCGTCATCCCATTACTGGCACTAGTATCATCCCAATTTTACCCGATGGTCGGATAGTACTGATCCGACGGCGTGATGATGGTCTTTGGGCATTGCCTGGAGGCATGGTGGATTGGGGAGAAGATATTCCCAACACAGTCCGCCGGGAATTGATCGAGGAAACCGGGCTAGAATTGGTGAAAATTAATCGTTTAGTAGGAGTTTACTCCGCGCCAGACCGCGATCCCAGAATCCATTCAATTTGTGTTGTGGTTGAAGCCGAGGTACATGGGACAATGGAAATTCAGGATACTTTAGAAGTCATGGAAATCCAAGCTTTCTCTTCCAACTTGCTACCTTCAGGACAGATGTCTCACGACCATACTAGGCAGTTGCAAGACTACTTAAATGGCTTGACAACATTGGCATAACAATATTTTGTTATAAGTCATTGATCATTTGTTAGATACTAATGACAAATGACTATTTATTATGGTGCTAAAAGTTAACTACTAAATTAAAATGAATACACTATTCCGTAACTCGCGGATAAAGCTCTCTCAAGGGCTGATATTCTGGCGTGAAGTCGGTGAAAAAACTCCTATAATTTTTTTACATGGTGCTTGGAATGAGAGCAGCCAATGGTTATCCGTGATGGAGTCGCTTGCACAAGATTTTCATTGTTTTGCGCTTGATTTGTTGGGGTTTGGTGAATCAGAAAATCCGAATATCCACCATTCGATAGATTTACAAGTAGAGTGTTTGGCTGAGTTTTTGCAAGCTGTCAAGCTAGAAAAAGTATATTTAGTAGGGCATTCTCTTGGGGGTTGGATTGCTGCTAGCTATGCTTTAAAGTATCCAGAGAAACTTGATGGTGTGGTACTGCTAGCACCAGAGGGTGTAGAGATAGCAGGACAAGAACAGCATTGCCGGAAGATGCGGCAATTATTGAATTATCCACCACTAATAGTGAAATTGTTGCGATCGCTAACTCCCTTGACTAAAATTCTGGGTTGGTATGAAAAAATTGCCCAGGATTTGCAATTACGTCAGGAATTGTTGCGTTATCCTATAGCTTGCCAGTTACTCTTCAAAAGGCGACAAGCAGAAATTGAGGCGGAATTACTGCAAAAGCGGCTTTACATGATAGATGTGCCGGTTTTTATTTTACAAGGTGGCCAAGATACACCAGATGCTTTAGCCAAGAGCCGGGTTTATACTCAACTGATGCCAAAAGTCGAGTTGAAAATGATTGCCCATGCCGGAAATGACTTACCAGAATCTTGTGCTGGGGTTATAGCGGTTGAGATTGGGGAGTTTATTCAAGGTATTTTAAAAAATCATAATTTCAACGAATTAAACTAGCTCATTCAGGGTTTGTTGTTTCTGTAAAGATTTCAACCACTATTGGACTTTTGGGTTTACTTTTAGATGTGTTCCTTGACTCAAAGGATGAGTGGGGAGCAATACGGCTCTACTCATCTGTGTTTTTACACTGACATCCGATTCTGATTCAAGCCTGTCTCAATCTGTGGGTATGTTTGCTCATCGTATCCAGATTCATCAGCCATCCATTCGTCAACCAGTTCTATTACCTTTTCTAAAGAATCATCCCCTTTTGCTTCCGATTTAGAAAATTGGACAACTTGATATTCATCTAAATCTAAATTAATGTTTTCTAAGTTTCCTGAGATAATAGCCGATCTGATCTGACCTCTTAAACTCGACCCCGGAATCATAGGGGGAAATACAGCAGCGATATCAATGTCTCTCGTTTCAATAGAAACAGATATTGCTCTTTGATAACTTCCAACACTCAAACTATTGGGCAGTGGAGAAGATTTTTCCTCAATCAACGCATTGATTATTGCCCTAACTTTGAAAAGATCCACTAAAGAAAGAGCAGCGAGTTGTTGCATAATTACATAAAGCGATGATGCTTTGGGCATAACTTCACTATGGATAAACTTCTCTCTTCATTTTATTCCATCTGCACTATCACCCATTACTATTTCTCGTATTCCCCAAAATATCAAATTCGGTTCTACAATCAAACGTGCTGCTATTTCAGGATATAAGGCTTGTAAATAGTTTAATAATAAAGTGCGATCGCCCCCTTTAATCGCAATCTTTCCTTTAGGAAATAATTGCAACCACGCTTCAATAAAATATTTAATTCCAGCTAATATTGTATAAACAACTCCACTTTTAATAGCTTCTATAGTATTGAGAGCAAAACGTGGTGGTAGAGACGGAAAATTTTGCATTTCTACTAATGGTAATTGTTCTGTTTGTTGGACGAGAGTTGCAAATTGCAAACCTAATCCCGGCAAAATTGCACCTCCAACTAGATACTCATTAGCATCGGCAGCAGTAAAAGTTAGAGCTGTCCCAGCATCAATCACCAACATTGGAAAACCCCACGTTTTCCCCGCACCCCATAAAGCTAAAGCACGGTCAATTCCTAATGTAGGATAAACACCTTTTAGTCCTAGTTGGTCTAAGGTAATAACGTGAGTATTTGGGTAAGTTTGCCAAATAGCAGTTTGGCTGGGAACTACGGAGGCTATGAGAAGAGGACAGAGTGGCAGAGTGTTTGTTAGAGATTCACCTTGTGGAAAAATTTTCTCTAGTAAATCATTCAGGGTTTGACATTCAGCCAGTTGTTGTATAACAGACTCAGGTAGATAGTCGGTATCCCAAGCTGAATAAAACGCCTCGCCAATAAACAACGCCCAATGTAGCCGAGAGTTGCCAATTTCCAAAGCTAGCCAAATATTATCTATGTGTTCTGGGTGCTTATGCGGTTTCACACTTTTAACTTTTTTAAGTCATTCATAGATTTTTTAATAAAAATTAACATTCATCCCGTGTCACAATAAAACAAGAGGAACAAATACTCATTGTGTCAAGGAGGGGAGTTATGGTAGCACTCACCGAAAAAACTGAAAAACGGCTCACCATACAGACTGTGGAAATCGCTCAAGAGACGACGGCTATTCGCTCTCTAGATTGGGATCGCGATCGCTTCGATATTGAGTTTGGTCTGCAAAACGGTACCACCTATAACTCGTTTCTCATCCGTGGGGAGCAGACTGCCTTAGTTGATACCTCCCACGAAAAGTTTCGTCAACTATACTTCGATACGCTCACCGGACTAATCAAGCCAACAGATATTGATTATTTGATTATCAGCCACACCGAGCCAGACCATAGCGGTTTAGTTAAAGATTTACTGCTTATGGCTCCAGAAATAACCGTTGTCGGTTCTAAAGTGGCGATTCAGTTTCTTGAAGATTTCGTACATCAGCCATTCAAACGGCGGATTGTGAAAAATGGCGATCGCTTAGATTTGGGCAATGGTCATGAATTTGAATTTGTGATTGCCCCAAATTTACACTGGCCGGATACCATTTTCAGCTTCGACCACAAAACCAAAACTCTCTATACCTGCGATGCCTTTGGGTTGCACTATTGCTCAGATAGCACCTTTGATGAAGACTTGGCGGCTATCGAAGAAGACTTTCATTACTACTACGATTGCTTGATGGGGCCGAATGCCCGATCAGTTTTATCTGCCCTGAAGCGTATGGGTGAACTGAAAACCATCGATATGATTGCCACAGGACACGGGCCATTATTATCCCATAATGTTGAGGAACTAGTTGGACGTTACCGCACTTGGAGCCAAACGCAAGCCAAGCCAGAAACGGTAGTTGGAATATTTTACGTTTCCGAATACGGGTATAGCGATCGCCTCGTGCAAGCAATTGCCAACGGTATCGGCAAAACTGGTGTCGCCGTGGAAATTGTCGATTTGGGATCTGAAGTAGATTTACAATATCTGCGGGAATTAGTTAGCCGTTGTGCTGGGCTAATCGTTGGTTTACCTCCGGCTTCTGGCGCTGCGAGCATTCAAGCTGCACTCAGCACAGTTTTAGGATCTGCCAAAGAAAAACAAGCAATCGGCGTATTTGAAACTGGCGGTGGCGATGATGAGCCGATAGATCCTTTGCTGAGTAAATTCCGAAATTTGGGTTTGACAACGGTTTTTCCAGCAATTCGGATTAAAGAAACACCCACAGAAAATACCTACAAGCTGTGTGAAGAAGCGGGTACAGACTTAGCTCAATGGGTAACACGCGATCGCAGTATCAAAGCCATGAAATCCCTTGGTGCTGACTTAGATAAAGCACTAGGTAGACTTAGCGGTGGATTATATATTATTACTGCCAAAAAAGGCGATGTATCCAGTGCGATGTTAGCCTCCTGGGTTGCTCAAGCCAGCTTCAAACCCTTAGGATTTTCCATTGCAGTAGCCAAAGATCGGGCAATTGAATCACTCATGCAAGTAGGCGATCGCTTTGTTCTCAACATATTAGAAGAAGGCAATTTCCAACCACTAATGAAACACTTTTTAAAACGCTTCGCCCCTGGTGCCGATCGCTTTGAAGGAGTGAGAACCCAGCCAGCCGAAAATGGTGCGCCTATTCTTAACGACGCCCTCGCCTACATGGAGTGCGAAGTTGTCAGTAGAATGGATTGTGGCGACCATTGGGCAGTATACAGTACCGTCTACGCCGGACGAGTTTCTAAGCCAGATGCTTTAACTGCTGTGCATCACCGCAAAGTTGGTAATCATTATTAAGAGGGGGAGTGGGGAGTAGGGAGTAGGGAGTGGTGTTTCCTACTTCTTATCGCCCATTACCCCAAAAGTCGTGTTGGAAAGCATTATTAAAAAAAGGAATAGGGAGTGGTGATTCCGACTTCTTATTCCCTACTCCCCATTCCCTACTCCCTACTCCCTATGTCACAAAATAAACCCCGTGATGTTCAAGTTTATCCAATAGCTACAGATACAAGAATACTCCGATCGCGCAGTTGGTCAAGGCTCAGATTTGAAATTGAATATGCTCTTGCTAAAGGTACAACTGCTAATTCTTATTTAATAGAAAGCGAGAAAACTGCCATCATTGACCCTCCAGGGGAAACGTTTACAGAAATTTATTTAAAAGCGTTACAGCAGCGTTTTCATCTCGAAGACTTAGATTATGTAATTTTGGGACATGTGAACCCCAACCGCGCTGCAACTTTAAAAGCTTTGTTGAAAATTGCCCCGCAAATAACTTTTGTTTGTTCTAATCCAGGGGCGATAAATTTACGTGCGGCGCTGGAAAATCCAGATTTGCAAATTCTTGTAATGCGGGGTGAAGAAACCCTAGATTTAGGCAACGGGCATAATTTACAATTTATTCCCACACCCAATCCCCGCTATGCAGATCAACTCTGCACCTACGATCCGCAAACAGAAGTTTTGTACTCAGATAAGTTATTTGGGGCGCATGTTTGCGGAGATCAGGTATTTGATGAAGGGTGGGAAATATATAACGAAGATCGGCGCTATTATTTTGATTGCCTCATGGCTCCCCACGCTCGTCAAGTTGAAACAGCGCTGGAGAAACTAGCTGATTTCCCCGTGAGAATGTATGCTACTGGACACGGGCCTTTGGTACGCTATGGCTTAATTGACCTGACCAAAGCTTATCGAGAATGGAGTCAACAGCAAACTTCTGCTGACTTGACAGTAGCCTTGATTTATGCATCAGCTTATGGGAATACGGCAACATTAGCCCAAGCGATCGCGCGTGGGGTTACAAAAGCTGGCGTTGCTGTAGAATCGATTAACTGCGAATTTACTGAACCAGAAGAAATCCGAGCAGCTGTGGAAAAAGCCGATGGTTTCATTATGGGTTCTCCGACCCTCGGCGGTCATGCACCCACACCCGTGCAAACAGCTTTAGGAATTGTGCTATCCACCGCTACTAATAATAAACTCGCTGGTGTTTTTGGTTCCTTTGGCTGGAGTGGGGAAGCAGTTGATTTAATCGAAGATAAATTGAAAGATGCTGGCTATCGGTTTGGTTTTGACACCATCCGCGTAAAATTCAAACCCGACGATGCCACCTTACAATTATGTGAAGAAGCTGGAACCGACTTTGCCCAAGCTTTGAAGAAAGCTAGAAAAGTGCGCTCGCCAAGTCAACCTGCAACAACTGTAGAACAAGCAGTTGGTCGGATTGTCGGTTCTCTTTGTGTTCTCACAGCAAAAGAAGGCGATCGCTCCAGTGCTATGTTAGCTTCTTGGGTGTCTCAAGCTAGCTTTAGTCCCCCTGGTTTAACTATAGCTGTAGCTAAAGACCGCGCAGTAGAAACACTGACGCATACAGGAAACAAATTTGTCCTCAACATTCTTAAAGAAGGCAATCATTTGGGATTGATGAAGCACTTCCTCAAACCATTCAGCCCAGGACAAGACCGATTTGCTGATGTCGCTGCCAAAGAAGCTGAAAATGGTTCTCCTATACTTACAAATGCCCTAGCATATCTTGAATGTTCCGTACAAAACCGGATGGAATCTGGCGACCACTGGTTGGTTTATGCCACTGTCGAAAATGGTAAATTGTTAGATACTGATGGCGTTACAGCCGTACATCATCGCAAGTCGGCAACTCATTATTAATTGCGAATAGTGCATAAGCAAGCGGCGGTCTTCTATGAGGCGATCGCATGATGCTACTTGGATAAAATTGTCACGATATTGGGAAGCACAAACGGCTAAAATTTGAGATAGAGGTATTTTTTACTTATTCTGAATAATTTAATGCTCTCTGTTAGAAATTATTACCATGACATTACGTGAACTTGAAGATCAAGCACTGAGATTATCTGCCGAGGATCGTTGGCAGTTAATTAATACATTAATGCGATCGCTCCAACCGAAACTTCAGCCAACGTCAAAGCCGAAGGGTTTAGTTGCAAGTTTAATCGGCATTGCCAAGACTGACACATTGCCGCCTACAGATGAAGAAGTGAAAGCCGTCCTAGATGAGCGGTTGGTGCAAAAGTATCTGTAATGAGAGTTTTATTTGATACGAACATTCTGCTAGATGCTTTGCTAGCGCGTGAACCTTTTGTGGCGGATGCTGCTTTTTTGCTGGAGACGGTTGAATCAGGGCAAGTTGAAGGATTTATGTCGGCAACAACAGTTACGGATGTGCATTATTTGGTTGCACGCCAGACCAAGAGTACTGAAGTTGCGATTGCCGCAGTGACTCAATTGTTGGCACTGATGGAAATTTGTGCGGTGGATCGCGGGGTGCTGGAACAGGCGATGGCACTAGGGTTGACTGATTTTGAAGATGCGGTGCAGGTAGCATCTGCGATGAAGTTGGGGCTGGAGGCGATCGTTACTCGTGATGTAAATGGATTCACAGGTTCGCCGATTCCAGCAGTCTTACCTAAAGATATGAGAAATCGGTTGATGTCGCAGAATGACTGAAAAGTTCTTGATTGAGTCGATTTGACTTTTGACTTTTGCCTTGCGGTACTAGTCTTTAGGATTTTCCACAATCCCCCCACCTGATTCTAATAATTTAAGAGCTTCAGCCTTCGACATAATAGCCGTAGCAATGAGATCAGATCCTCCGCCCAAACGTGCAAGGACTCTGATAACTTCACCATTCTCATCTTGTATATTCACAATGTAGCTTTTCGTCATGGTCACGACTTTAGCCCCAGCTATAACTTCCACTCCCTTACTTCTTGTCTGAACTATCAGGACTTGCCCCTTCTCCAAAACCTGTCTGTCAATACCCTCATCAGAAGCTTCTGGGTTATGAAGTGCAGAATTTGCTGGGTGAAAATCAGAAGATTGAGCTGTAGAAATCTCTATAAGTAGCGCTCCAATAAGAGCAACCATACTTGCCACCGGAAGTACGTAGATATTAGAGAGTTTAATTTGCATTATTTTCTTAGACCGTTACTTCTACAAGTATAGTAAGGGTAAACGCCTTATGCTAATAGCACTACATTGATATAGTTACTTGTCATTCTATTGAGTACTATTCACAAGTAAAGTTTTGCATAAAAAAGGCTCAAGCATTTTTGCCTGAGCCTTTTCTAGATTCAACTAAATGACTTTCGCCTATCTAGTTTAGTAGCGACCACCACCGCCACCGCCACGGTTATAGCCGCCGCCGCCGCCACGATTACCACCACCACCGAAGGAACCACCTCGGTCTTCTCTGGGCTTCGCCTTATTCACTTTAAGGTCACGGCCCAGCCATTCAGCACCATCAAGGGCTTCAATAGCTTTGGTTTCTTCATCTTCTGAACTCATTTCCACGAAAGCAAAGCCGCGTAAACGGCCTGTTTCACGGTCAGTAGGTAGCTGAACACGCTTTACAGCACCATATTCTGCAAATACAGCACTCAGCGCATCTTGTGTAACTTCATAGGAGAGGTTACCAACGTAAATTGACATCAAATGTCTCCAAAATCATATAGTTTGTAGAGATTTAGATTTCGGAGAGAAGTCTGTAATACCAAAAGGGAAAAGCCTGTCAATACTAAAAACAAACACTGTCGCCGAATTAATTCTCATTTCACTTCCCATGATGACATAGCAACTAACTTTCTGGGGGAAATTTTCAAAACTGTTATAAAAAGTTATATTGCAGTTAGTTTTGATTTTTGAAAGTATTTGCGTGGTGCGTGTTCGCAAAGAAGCGCAGCGCAAGCGCAATAGCACAGGGAGTGGGGAAGAAACTAATCTATTCTCTTTTCTAAATATTGCCCAATCATCAACTGCTCACCAGCACGAGAGATGATCGTCTGTCTGGTGCGGTATTTGCTGCCAATTAGCTTTAACTCTTCCTCAAACACTGAACCGTTGTATTCAGTACGCAAACAGAGTGTTTTTGGGTTGGAGAAATAATACTGGGCGGTGACTGGTTTGGATATGGCAAAACCGCGATCGCGATACAAAATGTTTCCCATCACCCCAAATATTGTTGAACCTTGCGATTCTTTCTTTGTCTTTAGCACATCTGTACTTTCCCATACAACTGCTGCACCACAAATTAAACTACCTGCATCAGATAAATCGTGCATTTGAGCTAGCTTTTGCAATTCATCACAGCCCTGCTCTAAAAAATTGATCGTAACGATACTTTCCATCTCCTTAGTTTCTCCCGTCGGTAGGGTGTAGTAGCGTCGTTGCGATCGCCATTTACCCCCTGATTCCTGGAAAAATTCGGAAATCTGTAATTCATCAGTGGTTTGTACGATTCTGAGCAATGATGTCACGCCTTACCTTCCTCACCTAATGCAAATATATTTTTGGCAAAAAACTTCATTCTTGCTGTTGTTGCTATGGTACTTATCGCCCTGTTCTTGCCATGTTACGCAAGGGGGGTAAGAGAAAATAGTGTTCTCAACTACATTATAAACATAAAAACGCAATAAATCTTTAATATTCTTAACAAAAACTAAAATACTATAAATACAAGTATTTATGCAAGAATAAAAAGTAAGATGTAAAAAAAAGGGTAATTATTGTAATACCGCCCATTTTAGGATATAGGGCAAAAAGTTTCATATCTTTAGAAAAACCCAGGTTTCCCCTATGGGTAGATTTCAGAAAACTGACAAATATTTATACTAAGTTTATAATTGATTATCTGCAAGAAGATTTTCTACCTCTGCGTAAGAAGTAGAGCGGTGAGAAGTTTTGGATTTTTATGGGAAAACAGTAATTTTTGATACAGAAAGTCACTGTAAGACAGCTTACGAATTCTCGCCGTTTTTGGTTAATGATATCTCTCAAAATTACTTGGTATAACACGGCTGTTTAACCCCAAAAGCTCCCCAATAAGAGAAAAATAAATGATTTTGGATATGAATAAGCCGCACAAGCAGGTGAAAAAAACAGATCCGGTAGCCGCCAACCAGCTCATTAATATCCAGTTAAATTCAGTTGTGAAGACTGAGATAGCTATGCCTGGGGCGGGCTGGGCCTACGCAGATTTAAAGAGGAGACTTCTTGCAAACAGCACTAGTGAAACAGGTGAAAAAGGTAAAAAAGAAAATTACTTACTTTCCTCTACCTCTGTAAGAAGTTTATTCATTTCTTGCTTGGTAGGTATAGCACTGCTGACGGCAAGTTGCGGCTCGTCGCCCAAAGAATCAGCAGATGCACAATCTCAGACTCCTGGTAGTAGGGTAGGCGGTGGTACAACACCTGTAGATGTGGCGATCGCTCGAACTGACTTGCTCGAAAAACAACCAGAATACACAGGTAATACAACACCCTTTCGGATTATATCAGTGCGATCGCAGGTAGAAGCCAGATTGTTGGCTTTGAATTTAGATGTGGGCGATACGGTAAAACTTGGGCAAAACGTTGGGCAGTTAGATGATGCCATACTTTTGACCGAATTAAAGCAAGCAGAAGCAGAGCTAGCAGCTCTTAAATCAGAAGTAGCTAGAGCAACCAATCAAGTAAGCAATGCCCGTGCTGACGTTGAACGGGCGCGGCTAGAAGTGGTACAAGCCCAGGCAGACTCACAACGGCAACAGAATCTATTCAAAGCCGGAGCGATCGCTGAACAAACTGCCCAGCAAGCACGTACCCAGGCAAAAACAGCAGCACAGGCACTACGGGCAGCCCAAGAGCAGGTTCGTACAGAACAGCAAGCCGTCGCTGCCGCTCAAGGTAGAGTATTGGCCCAGCAGGCATTGGTTGCTCAAACTAAAGAGCGTAGTTCTTACGCTCGGCTGACATCCCCCATCAATGGTATAGTCACAGAAAAGGTGACAGAACCTGGCAACCTTCTGCAAGCAGGTAGCGAAGTCTTAAAAATTGGCGATTTTAACCGTGTCAAAGTCATAGTGCAAGTTTCCGAGTTAGAACTGGCACAAATTCAGGTTGGACAGTCTGTACAAGTCCGTTTAGATGCCTTCCCCAACGAAACATTAACTGGCAGAGTTACCCGCATTTCCCCAGCTGCCGATGCCACAGCTCGCTTGATACCTGTAGAAGTAGTGATTCCCAACACTCAAGGGAAAATTGGTAGTGGACTGCTGGCGCGAGTCAATTTTGAAAACCAGACGCAACAGCGCGTAGTAGTGCCGCAAACAGCTATTCAAAAACAAGCAGGCACTAAGAACTCCAAAGGTACAGGGGAGACGCAAACAAATGTACCGCAGGACTCTTCCCCAGCTAACACATCTGGTGTGGCAGAGGCAAAGTCACAAGACCAAAGTGGGGAAATATTTGTCGTCCAAGACACAGAAGGCAAAACTAAGGTAACAGCACGAGCCGTAATGTTGGGAAAAAGGGCTGATGCGAGAGTGGAAATTTTATCGGGTTTGCAAACGGGAGAGCGCTATGTTGTTCGTAGTGGTAAGCCTTTAAAAGAAGGTGACACTGTAAGTCTTTCAATTCTTTCAGAAAAGCAATAAGCTGATGCGCGTCTAAAGTATATAAACACTTTTGATGTCGTTAACTGTTGACGGTTGACGGTTAACAGTCATCAGGTAAATGTACAAATTAGGGACTTCCAAATAAAAAAATATACAACTATTTATTGTGGGGTGGGCGTCTCGCCCGCCCATAGTCAAAGACGGGCAAGATGCCCACCCCACAAGATTGGATAATTTATTTCTTGGAAGTCCCTTAAACACGTAACAGCTTAGTACGGTGAGTAATAACCACCATACCAAGAAAAAAAGTACTTAGTAGTCAGCACTTATCACTTAGTATCATGCAACAGGCGAACAATAATAATGGCAATGGCGGATTTAGTCTTAGTGCGATCGCTATCCGCCAACACATTGGCACACTCATGCTCACCGTGGCAGTAGTTGTCATTGGGGTATTTTTTCTCACCACGATCCAAGTCGATCTGCTACCAGCTATTACCTATCCACGAATTGGGGTTCGGCTAGAAGCCCCAGGTATTTCACCAGAAGTAGCAGTAGATGAAATCACTAGACCCTTAGAAGAAGCTTTACGGGCAACGGAGAATGTAGTGCAAGTTTTTTCCCGCACCCGTGAAGGACAGGTAAGCCTCGATTTATACTTCCAACCAGGGGGCGATATTGACCAAGCCCTAAACGATGCTACTGCTGCTTT
>NZ_DASQZC010000085.1:0-3107 GCF_035638895.1 Nostoc sp.
GGGATGGATAGGCGATCGCACTCAACACGCAATTCGCTTATGGAGAATTTTTCAAGTTGTTCGCGGGTGTGAATTGGCTGTGTCATAATTTTTATACCTGATGTTTATCTAAGGTTCCAAGAAGCGCCATTTTTCTTTGCGGGAGTGTGGCGCTTTTTGGTGTCTGTATTTATGTTAGTACCTTGTTAGTACATTTGTCAAGTTTGGTTAGTACGCATTTTTCCTTCTATATGGTGGCTTTGAGATTTAGAAATGCTATCTTGTTAGTACGGAAGGAGAATTTTTATATGGCAGAAGAATCAAGATTAACAATCCGGATCAGCCCAGAAAAAAGGGAAGCGCTGAGAGATAGGGCGAAAGCTGAGGGTAAAAATACGACTGAGATATTGATGGAATTCATAGATCAGTATCTTGGCTTAAAGCAACACAGCAGCCCAATTGAACAGCGCGTTACTAGACTTGAGCGAATTGTTGAGGAAAAGCTGGGGGAATTGGTCGCCTGAGAGAAGAAAACGAATCTCTCAGGCAAGTAAAAGAAAAAGTGATTGACGCAATCTTCAAAGAAAAACCCGCCAGCGACTAGGCGGGTTTTGCATTTTATAACAGCACTTGTACTAACTCGTGCATGACGCTATACTAACAGAGAAAGCGATCGCGTTAATTGCGATCGCTTTCAACTCTTAACCTAAATTGCAAATGCTGTAGCGGCATGAACACGTTCACACCTAACCAAGTTAACCCTTTATCACTTCCGTCACTTCCTCTTGAATGGCGTAAAGCGCTTCCAGACTGTGCAGGTATCTATTTTGCTATTGACAGTAATGACGCAGTTCAATACATAGGCAGGTCAAATAATATTCGCTTGAGATGGGTGCAACATCATAAAAATCAGCAATTAACAAAAATAAGTGCTGTTAGGCTTGCATGGTTAGAAGTGTCCGACAAAAGCTTGCTTGCCCCAATAGAAGAAGCGCTTATTAAATGGTTTGACCCACCACTAAACAGGGGAATCATTGTAACCCCCTGCTATATAAAAAGCAGTCAAAGAAAAGCTGTACAGCAATCTAACACTAAAATACGTTGCCGCTTGCAAGACTTACTAGACGCTCAGGAATTAACCAGATCAGCTTTGGCTCAAGAAACTGGTTTAACTAGTCCGGCGATCAGAGGTCTATGCGAGAACACGGCTAAAAGGTACGACGCTGATACCCTAGCCGTGCTTTGTGGCTTTTTTGGATGCGAGATGGGGGAACTGTTTGAGGTTTTACCTAAAGATGCAGAAGAGGTCTAAGGTCAAAGAATTTGGATTGTGGTAACGCAGTGTGACTGCTCCAAACTAATCAGCGCATCAAGTGCAAGCTAACTCTGATTAGTTTGACTATTTTGTTTTGCGATCGCGCTTTGAAGCAACAGACAAGACTAGCTGTTTTATTTTGCAAGAGTTCTCATGAGCGAAACTGATTTACAGATTCCGTTCGATTGCCATTATTTTGAGCGCTATGCCGAGGGGAATAAAGACGGCGGCGTTATCATTCATCAAAAAAGTTGTCTAAAGTGTATTCCTTGGCTTTACGACAACGACAAGAGCCGATTTGAAGACCTCTTAACCAGAGCGATGAACGCTAAAAATCCGAACATCTACAACATTGTCAGGTTTGCGGCTGCAAAAGGTTACGGTGCAGAATATCCAAGCATGACAGAGCCGGAGAACTTGCTCTTATCTGACATAATTGCATCAACTTCTCCTTATAAGCTCCATTCTGATATTGGAAAAATGCCTGATATGCCTGGAGTTTACATCATAGTAATCAATAATAAAAGCTCAAAAAAAGTTGCTTACGTTGGCTCTACGCTAACTTTGCGCCATCGACTAATAAATCATCACGTAAAAGACTTGCAAATACTAATGAGCGCAGGTGTTGAGCTATCTGCCTACTGTTTATTGTTTCCTACGGAAGGCACAGAAGAAGCAATGCGTGTTACTGAGACGCATCTCATTACAGCTTTAGAACCCACGTTAAATCGAACATCTTGTTAACCACCCTCACGCGGACTCTCGTGATTCCGCGTTTGGGGAGTTATCCCCAAAAAAGCGATCGCCCCTGGCTAAGTACGCAATCACTCACGATTTGCGTCGGGACAAGCGGCGTAAATCGCCCCAAGCCAAAGGAATAAAAACGGTGTGCTGCTGCCTCATTATCAGTAGCCTTTTAAGGCACAACTGCCCTATGAGATGACTTCAGGCACTGTTTCCAATGTCCTTGGATAAAACAAATGATCGGAGCTTGGATTTAGCTCCGATCATTTGACTGAACCTTGAAAATTAAATCTCACCTACAACTGTTAACCAACTCTCCTGCATAACGATCAATATCAGAGCGATTGATAGACTTATTGCCTTCGCGCTCTCCTATGCTTTCTGCCGTCTGGTCGTAGCAACTACCAGATTTAAAAAATGTTCCATAAATCCAAGCACCTACCACAAGTGAGGTTATTATTGCAGCCGTAATATTTCTGCTCCGATTATTCATTTCCAGCACTCCTGAACCAACTTGGTTTTCTCGCACTCTTCCACATTCCTGGTGAGCGGCGTATCCACGCCAATCAGATTGAGCAACCGACAGATAAGCGCAAAACCCACAGGAATGCCCACTAAATACCAAGCGTATCTTTGGGTAAAAAACTTAATTCTCATGACTTTGGAATAGGACTGTATTTAGCAATCCCAAAAAGCGATCACGTTTAACCACTTGTTGAAAAATTTTTCAGGATGCTTGATCAAAAAAACAAGCCCTCAGACATGGAGTTTGAAGGCTTGTAAAAAATACTGATTAAATTGAGGAAAAATGAACACATTATTTATTCATCATCGTCATTGATATCTGTTTCCAGCAATGCTTTTTGTTTTTCTGTTCGCTCTTGCGATCGCTTGTCAGTGCCATAAATGAAAGCAGTTACGATCGAAACGATAGGAGTCCCAGCAAAAACACCTCCAGCAACGTCATGACCTTGTTGGATTAAAAATGCGCCAGTTCCGATCGAAACGAGAGTAATTATAAAACCAAAAATCAAGCCAGCCCATGAACGCTTGCTATCACCAACAATCA
>NZ_DASQZC010000086.1:0-2953 GCF_035638895.1 Nostoc sp.
CTTCTGGTCGTTTTTCAACTACCCAGCCGTTGAGCAATGTTGCAGTTTTTTGCCTTCTTGCTTCGCGCTGGTTAGTAATCTTGTCTAATAAGGTAGGCAGGATAAGAATTATGATAATTTTCAGTAACAATTTTAAGGTCAAATTTATATTTTTAAGTCTTGAAGGGTCGTTAAGAAAATACTTCCACAAAAATCTAGCAGATGCTAAACCTTTTTGTCGATTTAACGGCTTTTGTAGGGCTTTGCAGGTCAGATATTTGTATAAATTTGCTAGGCTTAGATTCCAATTATTCTTAAGTATCGTTCGCCTCTGGTTCGCAAACGAAGGTCTTTCCTTGTACGCTCTCTCAAGCACTTGTAAGCAGGATTTTTCCTGCCTGACAAGATTAGAGGAAACTGAATTAGCACTTATGCGATACAAAATCTGTACAGATGGTACACATATAAAATCAAACTTACAAGCTAATCGCAGCCACATATCCCAATCCTGAGCGGCATTTAGCGATTCATCAAATCCACCTAATTCTATTATTGCTTCTCTACGAATCAAAGGATTGGAGCCATTTTCCAGAAAATTATTTACTAATAGTTTTTCATAAACATCACCATTTACAGTAATATGCGTACCCGAAAGTAAGAATTCACCATTTTCATCGATATAATCAGTCCAGCTATAAGCAACCATTACGCATTCGTTTTCTTGCAGAGCCTGCAACTGGTTTGCCAACTTATCGGCTATCCAAATATCATCTGCATCTAAAAAGCTAACAAATTTTCCCGCAGCATATCTTAGTCCACGGTTACGACTAATATTTCCACCAGAATTTTCGAAGGAAAATATTTTTATTCGAGAGTCTTGAAAATTTGAAATAATTTCTAGCGTTGAGTCTTCTGAACCATCATTGATTACAATTAATTCTAAATCTGAAAAACTTTGATTTAAAACTGACTCAATTGTTTTTTTTATAGTTTTTTCGCTGTTGTAACATGGTATTATTACAGAGATTAGAGTCATATTTTTCTTTTATTAATTGTTATTTTTTCGTCTTTTTTAGTTATCTATTTGACAAAAAACTCCCTAAAATAAAGCTTTAACGAGTAAAAAGGACTCATCATACTAGCCAAATAAAATTCAATTTCAAAAAGAGCAATTAGATTACTTTTAAATTGCCCTCTATACTGAATAAGGTGCCGTAATACTCGGCGTAAATTCCCTAAAATAGTTCTCATAAACACTATTGGTTTTTGCCAATTTTTAGTATTTATCAAACGTAACTGGAAAATACTCCAACCACAGCCACGTGCCAGAGTTAGGAGGTAATCTTTCTCAAGTCGCCAATGTGGTATTTGATGATAAGTATGCATGGTAGGGTTATACCAAATTTGCCAGCCTGCTTTGTGTAAATATAATAGTGGTTCTAAATCTTCACCACCTATCATCGACTTCCCCAGTCTGCCCTTCAAAAACAAGACTTTAGGGACGCTCTCATCCCATGCTTTTTTACGGACAACAAGTGCTGCGCCAGGAGGAAGTCTTAAATTATCCGCATCAAACAAATGTGGATTTGGCCCGTGTTCTGTTATGGCTAAAAAAGTTTGAATTCTTTCAAAATTTTCTGGTGGTTTTACTGCGTATTCAGCATGAATTTGACCGCCATATGCTCCGGCGTGAGGATACTCTTTACCAAAGGCTACAGCTTGTGCAACCCAATCAAGGGCAGGTAGGACATCATCATCCAAAAATCCAATAAGCTGGCTTCCAGCTTCGCGCACAGCCCGCAACCTTGCAAAAGCTGCTCCCTGTTTAGTTTCTAGGAAGTACCTTAAAGGAAAGTTATTACTACAGCTTTTTTGGTAATGCTGAATTAACTCGGCTGTGTTATCCGAACTATTGTTGTCAACAATAATAATTTCCCAATTGAGGTCTTTTACTCCTGTTTGGTTCAAAAGTAGGTCTAAGACCTTAGGTAATCGATCTCTCCCATTATATGTAGGAATAGCTAGAGTAAAGTCTAAAATATTTTCGAGTAATTTATCCATCCTGATTAGCACAATTTATATATTTTTTATTATAATTTTTGATAGCTAATAACTAGTTATTGAGATATCTTTTTTTTAATAGGTAAAAAGGACTGATAAAGCTACTCCTCAATAGTTCAATCTCGCAAGCAGCAATTAAATCACTTTGAAACGTACCTCGATATTTGAGCGCGTAAAGTAGAATTTTGCGTAAATCATTAACTAAATACACTAAACTCATCAGAGGTCTTTGCCAAGGTTGTATTCTCAACATACGAAGGTGATGCCGACTTAAACCCACACAGCGAAATAAACGAATTAAATATTCTCTTTGCAATCGCCATGCTGGGATTTTATGGTAAATACACATTTCTGGGTTGTACCAAATTTCCCAACTTCCTAACTGGATATGTAGTACTGCTTCTAAATCTTCACTAGCTAACCCAGCTTCTCTACCTTTATGATTTAAAACTAGATTTTTAGGAACTGTTCTTTCCCATGCCTGTTTACGAACTACTAAGCCTGCTCCTGGAGGTAGCATTTTCATGTGAGCTTTGTATTCGTGGGGTTCTGTACCTCTCTCGGTAATTGCTAAAAAACAAGCTATTTTCTTAAAGTTTTCCGGTGGTTCAACTTCAAACTCACCATGAACTTGGCTACCATAAGCACCGGCTAAAGGATGCTGCTCACCAAAATTATAAGCTGCTGCTACCCAGGTGGATGTTGGGTAATTGTCATCATCGAGAAAACCTATAAATCTGCCTTTAGCTTCTTCAATTGCTCTTTGTCTAGCGTATGCTGCTCCCTGTTTCGTTTCAAAGAAGTACTTTAGTGGATAAGGATACTGCCAATTTTGTTGAGTTTTTTGAACAACTTTAGCTGTGTTATCAGTGCTGTTGTTGTCTACAACTATAATTTCCCAAGATAAATTTTC
>NZ_DASQZC010000087.1:0-2789 GCF_035638895.1 Nostoc sp.
GTGATGCATTTATCATGCTGTTGGCAGTTCATTCTCTTGATGGGGTAATTGGGAAGGAAGAGGCGATCGCATCTTACGCTCGCAATGTACCAGCAATGATTGCTCAAGGGATGAGCGAGTCTGATGCGGTTTATCAATGGGCTAGCCATTGTCTCAATGTTGAAGAATAGTGGAGGAAATTTTTAGCATGAATAAATTATTAATTTTAGACCTTGACGGCACAGTTCGTCGCCCTAAATCGGGAGCAAAATTTATCTCAGATCCTCTCGATCAAGAGATTATTCCAGAAGCTGCAAGGGCGATCGCTCACTACAAAAGTCAAGGATGGCTAATAGTTGGTGCTACCAATCAAGGTGGCGTGGCAGCAGGGCATAAGCAATTGGAAGATGCAATAACTGAGCAGTATCAAACCTTGAGGCTGTGTCCAGAAATTACCTGTATATATTTCTGCCCTGATTACCAGGGATTACACTGCTGGCTTTGCTGTATCAATCCAGAAGCAAGTAGCCCAATTCATACGGCTTGGGGATGGGAATATTCTGGTACTTATCGTAAACCTGGGGCTGGAATGCTCAATGCAGCTATTAAAAATCATTTGGGGTTCAAAAGCCAAGAGCATCAGATTTTGTTTGTAGGCGATCGCGATGAAGATAAAGGTGCTGCTGAATCTGCCAACGTCCCTTTTTTGTGGGCATCTGATTGGTGGAAAAGTGGGGATGCAAATTATGACACTAGTAAGAGTTAAATATTTTGAACCTGAAAAAATATCTTCAAAAAATGCGACAGACTAAAGTAAAGCTGGGCGAAAAATTTGGGAGACTCACGGTCGTATCTCAAGCTCAAAGCAGGGGAAGTACAAGATGGAATTGTCTTTGTGATTGTGGAGTGCAAGCAACTGTTAAAGCGTTTTCTCTTACAAGCGGAAAGACAAAATCTTGTGGATGCCTACATAGATGTTGTTTATTCATGCAAATATCACATTATTTTTTGTCCTAAGTATCGGAGAAAAGTACTAGTAAGTGCAATCGCTTCTCGCTTAAAAGAATTACTTGCCCAAATAGCCGTTGAAATTAAGGTGGAAATTCTAGAAATGGAAATAATGCCAGACCATGTGCATTTACTGGTAGAGGTTGATCCGCAATTTGGAATACACCGAGCCGTGAAGAGATTCAAGGGTGCAACTTCTAGATATTTACGATTAGAATTTCCAGAGTTAAAGAGCAGATTGCCTACTTTGTGGACTAATTCTTATTTCGTCTCGACAGTAGGAGGTGCGCCACTAGAGACAGTTAAAATGTATATTCAAAATCAAAAAGAGACCTTACTCAGTGGTTTAGAACCAAAGAAACACTAGAGTTGTTTTGTGCTTTATTTGCAGACACTACTGATATTTCTAATCCTGTAGATTTACAGGATTTAGATATATCAAGGCTTTCAGGTTCTAAATACAGTGAAATTTTTCCTGGTTTGATTGTCTCTAAACGTGGCTCTCCTCAGACTTGACGGCGATTCAAATCGCCAACGGCTAACCCCCATAAATGAATTTAGGGGCTAGCCCGCCGTTGAATCACTGGTCTAAAAACCTCAAATAGGGACAAGTGGATAGCTAATTGATAAATTTGGGTGTCTTTAGAGAAACTTGATTCCTTAACTCCTCAAACACCTTGGTATGTTCCACCGATGTAATCCAGCGACTGTATGTTTGGTAGTGTACCACGGGGGAATGCCCACACCACGCCGCTATAATCGCCACTGGGACTTTGTATTTTACGCTTCCCCTAATACAATAAGCATGTCTTAAATCGTATGGATTAAAAGGCACATCTCGCCGCCAGAAAGCAGTAGTTACTCGTTTACCATAGTCCCGATATGTTGCCCCACTGCATTGGGGTTTTTTCATTTGCCATAGCTGCCATTCTTCTGCCCAATGAGGATGCAGTGGGTAGCAAATCCGTTCTCCAGTTTTGCCCTCTAGTACATTGCAGGCAAGATTTTCTTTTGAGATTTCACAGTGGAAAATTTCATGCGGCCTCAATCCATACACACTCATAACCCCGTAAGCCCAAAGCCATGAAGGGGAATTATCAAAAAGCGATCGCGCTTCTACTATCTCGTCATCAGTGGGAATATTACGTGGTTTGGTTTGGGAGTTGCCGTAGTTGCCGATGTAGGGCTTCAAGTTCACCTTCACCCCAGCAAGTTCAGCTAATAACTGTAATTTTTCACAAGTCCGCTTTCGGCTACGACTATTGGCAGGGGTGGCAGTAGCAGATGCTATTAATGAGGCGCTGGCAACCTCTCCTTTCAGGTTTTTAAAAGCTGCTTCGTAGTCGTTTTTCCAGGTGAATTGTGTATTGGGCGTGTCACCTTTTTGAGCAAAGTAATCGTTGCGGAGCTTTTCTATCCACTCTGCCCAATCCCCAATGCCCAATTCCTGCTCTTGAGTGAGATATCTATTCCAGTCAAACTCACCCCTGGCTAATAATCCGCCAACAATCTTGGCTTCTGCTTCTGCCCGTTGCAATCCCGCAGGGTTGGCATAAATCCCCAAGGCAAGATACTGCTGATAGGGCTTAGTTTTGCTGCTCCCTGGTTTGGGCGGCAGTGTGGCCCGAAGTGAAAGCCTGTCGCCCCTCGCCTCAACTCTTACCCCAATCTTGGCAGCCTTTAGGCGATCGTTGATTATCTCAACCGTCAATTTCATGTGCTAATCTTGCGCTAAAATTATTCCGTGCTTGCGGATAATTTCAGGTGATTTAGCATAATAATATTACCGTAAATCACGACGG
>NZ_DASQZC010000088.1:0-6353 GCF_035638895.1 Nostoc sp.
AATTTTAACTTTTAAATAGAACGCTTTCTCGTCCAAAATATTATATGAGCCGATTATTAAAACTCAAAGTATATATCGCCTTACTGATGGTCAACAAATTTCAGAGTGAGGGTATTTTGGCGATCGCGTAGCGTGTCCTAAAGGACAAGGTATTGTTGAACAGACACAATATCATTTATTACCCTGTCTTAAAAATCGCCACATGGTGAATATGTGAGTAATATTATCGACATAATACTTTTAGGGAGTATCAGAATTTATGGTTACTTCCGATGAGTTGTGTTAAATATGATTCACCATTGTGTGTTTACTAAGTACCATAGGGTAGATATTATGCTTGCAAAGCTTAAGTTTCTGGAATCAGCAAGGCTTTTATTTTTTAGTTTATCAGTATTATCTTTTACCGTAAGCATGGGAGCGGCAACTATGGCGTTCCTGGGTAGTGCGATTGCTCAGATACCATCGACACCTTCAGCGCCTCTAGTTGAGAAAACAAATTCTCAGAACATGCTGTTTGTCAACCCAAATGGTGGAGATGACACAGGCAATGGCAGCGAATCCGCTCCTTTGAAAACGATTACCCAAGGGTTGCGATTAGCTAAGGCCAATACTGTAATTATGCTCTCCACAGGCACTTATAGCGCCGAGACAGGAGAAGAATTTCCTTTAATATTGAAGCCGGGTATCTCAATTCAAGGCAACCCTAACAATCAAGGGAAAGATATTGTAATTCAGGGAGGTGGTGATTACCTAAGCCGGAGCTTTGCTGGTCAAAATGTCGCAATTGTTGGAGCAAACCAAACCTTGCTTACTGGGGTGACTGTGACGAACCCAAACCGCCGTGGTTACGGTTTATGGGTTGAATCAAGTAATCCGGTAATCGCAGAAAATACATTTACTGGCAGTACGCAAGATGGTATTTCTGTCTGTGGTAATTCTGCACCTACTATTAGTAAGAATTCTTTTGCTCGCAATGGAGCCAATGGCATCACAATTGCTGGGGACTCCAGTCCCCAAGTGAAGGAAAATATCTTTCACGAAACGGGTTTTGGCATCAATATTGCCCAAAATGCCACTCCTGTAGTCATAGGGAATCAAATTCAAAACAATAGATCGGGAATTGTGGTACAAGCAAATGCTCGCCCGATTTTACGGAATAATATTATTCAAGATAATAAAGAAGATGGTTTAGTTGCGATCGCTCAAGCAATGCCAGATTTAGGCAACGCATCCGAACCTGGGGGTAATCAATTTCAAAACAATGCCCGCTACGACATTAACGCCAGCGCTGCTAAACAGGTGATTTCTGCTGCTGGTAACAACCTTGCGAGCGATCGCATCACTGGTAAGGTAGATATCAATGGTACAACAGCACTTGCAACCCAAAATTCTCAACCCGCCCCTGTCTCTAACAATGTATTACGAGAAATTCCAGCAACCGGAGAAATCACCTTCTCGGCTCCCGAAATCTCTGAAAGTACTAATAGGCAAACCAGCAACAGCATTTCAGCAAATAATCGTGTTCCTACAAAATTAAACAGTCAACTGCTCCCATTGTTGCCAGCCAATGTGCGGCTTTCCACGCCTATATCCAATCAACAGCAATCCACCTCTAAAGTTGCCGGATTTCCCACTCCTAGCAGCTTGTCAGGTAGACAAATACCAACTAACACTTCAAGAGTTACAACTCCCAGTTCAGCACAGCCGCCTAATACACCGCAGTTAAATTATGTGCGGATTGAGCCTAATACAATTGAATTTACTGCTCCTGAGTACCCATCCAATTCAGTTGCACAGCCACCAGTTCCAAGTATGAGGGAGCAAACACAGCAGCCATTACCAATACAAGAAACTGCTGCTTCCGGTGCTTCAGAACTTTTACCACTTCCTGATCGCAATATCCGAACAAGTTCTGCAAGTATTTCATATCGCGGTAACTCTGCAAGACAATTTGGTGTACGTTATCGCATAGTAGTTCCACTAGCGACTGATAAAGATCAAGATTTAGTGCGATTTCTTTCTCCTGGTGCGTTTGCCACAGTTTGGCAAGGTCAAAGAGTTATGCAAGCAGGAGTATTTAGCAGTGAATATAACGCTAAAGAAATGCTCAAAACACTCTATACCAACGGTTTAAGAGCCATTATGGAGCCGTTAAATTAATCGGGCATTGGGCAATAATCAATAGTTCTTCTTCCCCTGCTCCCTCATCTCCCTCATCCCCGCTCTCCTATCCCGGTTTGTGATCCAAACGAGTCGCTTGCTCTAGGGCGGCTTTTTCTTTGGCTCTGCGGACATAAGGCTGTAATTGGGCGCGATCGCAACCTGTTAAAATAATCAAGTTTTCCAAGCTGATCCCCCGCATTAACATTTCTACACGCCAGGTTTGTTGTGCTTGTGCTATGGCTGGCGCTTGTCCTTGGGGAGTTAATAATTTCTCACTCCATATTTGCCAACGTGCCTCAAGCTCTGATTCTGTCATGGGTGTGCCTGTTTCATTCAAAAACATGGCTGTTTGAGCATCTTTACGACTTTTCAGCCATTTGATTAAGGGATTATTGGTAAAAGAACCGTAGCGTTTGCCCAAAATCCACTGATTCACAGGTACTTGACGGACAAATCCGGGGATTGTGATTTGTAAAAAGTGCCCTTGAGTATCGTTGATTTGGTGCGATCGCTGCAAGCTAATCATTTCCGTGGCGGATAACCCAGCCCCAAATAACACGTAAGCCAAGGCATAATCTCGTATTCCCAAAATCCTTGCTTGTTGCAGAATTTCGTTAACTAAAGTAGCAGGCAAATCAGCTACTTCTATGGTAATAAAACCTCCCTGTAAAGAGTTTATTGCTGATTCTGCTGAGGATGACATAGCTCCATGTAAAAACAATTCCACCAAATTTTCCAGAAAATCATCCCGATCCTCCCAAAGTTCGTGAAATTCGCTAGTGAACTCAATTACGGCATATCCCAAGATCATCCCATTCAGCAAACTGGCTAATTTTTCTGCCGGTAAGTAGGTGTTTAGGTGTCCTTGCTGGATTACAGTAGCTAAATACTGAGCTACATAACGATTTGCTTCTGTTACTCCCCTGCCTAGTGCGCGGCGATTTTCTGCCGGAAATTGGTCGGCTTCCCCTACCACAGACCGGACGAACTCTGGCACTCGTTCTAATGTATGTAAAGTGTCACTTGCATAATCTTTAAGAGCTTGGTAGACATTGCCGGGAGGCGTTGCCCGCCGCACCAGCGACTCACCTAAGTCCTTAAAAGCTGCGGACTCTTCCAGCACAGCCAAAAGCAGTCCATGCTTATTGCCAAAATTCCGAAATAGAGTCACTTCGTTGACTTCGGCTTTTTCAGCAATTTGGCGGGTTGTAGTAGCGCTGACTCCGTGAGCAGAAAACAACTCAAGTGCAGCTTGAATTAGGCGTTGACGAGTAGAAATGAGTTGAGACGACATAAATAAATGCAAGTGGCACTTGCACGGATATCAGATTTCTGCTAGCATAACAAATGTAAGTGATACTTGCTTTACTCTCCTGTAACGGACTAGTATACAGGGCGGGGAAATCCTTGTGGGATTATGCCTAAGAAAAAGCAAATCGCTTGATCATCCATCAACAGGAATTTTTATGACCGCAAATTTTGGGGCGATCGCCCCTGAGAGAGGCAATTCACCTCAACTCAGGTGGATAAATGTGGTATTTTTTGGTGTATTCCATGCCTTAGCACTTCTGTCTCCTTGGTTTTTCTCCTGGTCAGCATTAGGTTTACTAGTGTTTCTGCACTGGTTATTCGGGAGCATTGGTATTTGCTTAGGATATCACCGACTACTGAGCCATAAGAGTTTCCAAGTTCCTAAGTGGTTAGAGTATGCGATCGCCCTCATTGGAGCGCTGGCTTTGCAAGGTGGGCCAATTTTTTGGGTAGGTGGACACCGCCAGCATCACGCCCACACGGAAGATATTGACCTAGATCCCTATTCTGCCCAAAAAGGATTTTGGTGGAGCCATATACTATGGATTTTCTACCCGCGTCCAGAATTTTTTGACTATGACACCTATAAAAAATATGCTCCTGACTTAGCAAGACAACCCTTTTATTGCTGGCTGGATCGTTATTTCTTGCTGTTGCAAATACCTTTCGCATTGCTCCTATATGCATTAGGGGGATGGTCTTTTGTGTTCTATGGAGTGTTTCTTAGATGCGTCTTGCTTTGGCACTCAACCTGGTTTGTGAACTCAGCATCACATCTGTGGGGTTATCGCACCTTTGATGCTGATGATGGCGCTCGTAATCTTTGGTGGGTATCTATCGTCACTTATGGAGAAGGATGGCACAACAACCATCATACTTATCCCCACATGGCAAAATCTGGGTTGTCTTGGTGGGAGATTGATGTTACTTGGTGGAGCATCTCAGTTTTGCAGACTTTAGGTTTAGCCAAAAAAGTTGTTTCGCGTCCTCCTCAAGGTGCAACTCACGGTTAAATTGCAACTAAATTATCATGAATTTGTTAAGCCGATTGCTTCCCGCAGTCGGCTTACTGATTTTTATCTGTAGTATTTCACGATAAAGTTACAACGCGGCAAATCTCTGCAATACATCAAGCGTGAAAACTGACACCATTTTTTATCGCCTTTTTCAAGAACTTCCTGGCATCTTTTTTGAATTAATTGGTAATGCACCCCAAACAGCAGAGGGTTATAAATTCTCCTCAATTGAAATCAAGCAAACTGCATTCCGTATAGATGGTGTTTTTCTGCCAACGCAAGGAGAAGAAAATCCGATTTACTTTGTTGAAATGCAATTTTAAGCTGATAGGTAAATTTATTCACGGCTAATTACAGAAATATGTTTATACTTACGTCAAAATAAACCTAAAAATTCTTGGCGAGGAATAGTTATCTATCCCAATCGCAGTTTAGATACAGCAGATATCAAGAATTACAGTGAATTTTTCACTAGCGATCGCATCAGTCGCATTTATCTTAATGAATTAGGTGAAACTGCATCAATCATTGCCAGTTGGAATTGCTACGATAAAATTAGTAGTCGATGAAGAGGAGACAGCAATTACAGCTGCTAGGCAGTTAATAGACAGAACCCAAAAAGAAATTAACATTGAACCACAACGGCGGCAGTTACCCTTCGGGTGCGCCAGTTGTTCATGGGGGAAACCCCCAAGACCACACTGGCTTACTAGAATTAATAGAGACAATCTTGGTTTACAAGTTTCCGACAATAAGTCCAGAGGAGATTGAAGGTATGTTTGGGTTAAGTGATTTGAAACAAACACGAGTTTATCAAGAAGGCAAGCAAGAAGGAGCGTATCAAGAAAAGTTTAGAATGATACCTTTATTATTAAGATTGGGATTGAGTTTTGAAGAAACAGGGAAAGAGTTAGGTCTGAGTCTAGAAGAGATTCAGCAAGAAATGCAAAAACAGCCTCCAAGTCAGGATACGTAACCTACAATTACCACTGATCACATATTCCTGCTATTTCCTATTCGCACAATTTTTAATTTTTTCTATGATTTCGCTCTCTCCCATTCTTCAAGCTAGACTCTCCCAACCTTTAAAGATTGGCTCCTTTGAGGTAAAAAGTCGAGTTCTCCAGTCGCCTCTATCTGGAGTAACAGATATGGTGTTTCGCCGTCTCGTGCGTCGCTATGCGCCAGATTCGATGATGTATACCGAAATGGTGAATGCTACAGGGTTGCATTATGTCAAGCAGTTACCCAAAATTATGGAGGTAGATCCAAATGAGCGCCCAATTAGTGTTCAACTATTTGATTGTCGTCCAGATTTCCTGGCAGAAGCAGCAATAAAAGCAGTTGCCGAAGGTGCTGATACTGTAGATATTAATATGGGTTGTCCGGTAAATAAAATCACTAAAAATGGTGGTGGTTCTTCGTTGTTGCGGCAACCAGAAGTAGCAGAGGCAATTGTGCGGGAAGTGGTAAAAGCTGTTGATGTCCCTGTGACAGTAAAAACCCGTATTGGCTGGAATGATAACGAAATTACTATTCTCGACTTTGCCAAGCGGATGGAAGATGCCGGGGCGAAAATGATCACAGTACACGGACGCACCCGTGCCCAAGGATACAATGGCAATGCCCGTTGGGAATGGATTGCGCGTGTGAAAGAAGTGCTTTCTATCCCCGTGATTGGGAATGGAGATATTTTTTCCGTTGAAGCGGCGGTGAAATGTTTAGAACAAACTGGCGCTGATGGTGTGATGTGTTCGCGTGGAACTTTAGGTTATCCATTTTTGGTGGGAGAAATTGATCACTTTCTGAAAACTGGAGAGATGTTACCGTCACCAACCCCAATTCAGCGCTTGGAATGTGCAA
>NZ_DASQZC010000089.1:0-20759 GCF_035638895.1 Nostoc sp.
TTCAATTTCCACACTAGAATACTCCTGCTTTTTTTGTAACACAATCCATCTTTGGCAAATTTTCCCTTTAATTAATTCTTGAAAACCTTGGTTTTGGAAAGTGAGGTACACCCGTAGGGGTACGGCAGTGCCCATACGTGTCAACAAAAGCCTAGAAATAGCTTAACTGTTGGCTTGGCTGACTCACCCGCCTCGAACTAAAGTTCAAGGCTAATACTTAAAGTCTACTTAAGTAGACTAAAGATTTTATTTAGTCATCTTAAGATGACTTTCGCTATTAGCAAGGAACTGAAGTTCCTTGCGCGACATAGCTTTTACCTTAAGCTGACACCAATGGGGGCTGCCTTTCCCCTACACCTGGCGATGTAATCTTACAGCACTTACGGCAGCTATGAGGTACATCCTCAAATCTGAAAGCTTTGATAGGAGAGGGCAAGGAGAAAAACTGTATTGCATAATAGCCGGAAGCGCTGTAATTTGGTAATCAAGAGCAAGATATCTGCCAAGTAGTTGAAATCTGGTTAGCCTTTATGCTTAAAATTGCACAAGAGGTTTATTTAGCATCTACTAAAAGCTAAAGTCAACCCTTTGCAGGACTCCCATAAGCAATGCTGACTGAAATTTTGCCTTTCCGCTTTGAGTTAGACACGATCGCGATCGCCGGAGCGAGTTTGTGGTCATTGGCACTATATCTAGGTTTTTCCCAAGTTAATGAATGGGTAATCGAGCAACTCAATCGCTGGTTTAACTTTGCCGAGCGATCGCTTTATACCAGCCAGTCAGAATTTGAAAAGACTCGTAAAGCCAGAGAATCCCAAAACTCTTTCTACGCTTCATTATTTAGCATTGTGCCTTTTTTGCTAGTTGGTGCTTTATGTAACTGGGTTTTGGAAATTAGTTTAGGTGAAAGTTGGGGAATTAGTACAGGTATATTAGCTTGTATGGGCGCTGGCATTTATGAACTTGGGCGTAGGGATGGAGAATCTTCCGATTAGGTAGAGAAAAAAGTGAAGGAATAATTTTGAATTGTTTCGCACTCCTTTTACTTCCCAATTTCCTCACCAACAATCTGTGCTATCTTTTGGGCTGCACCGCTTTCGCCACGAATTTTACGGAGTTTAGCGCGGATATCGTCCAATTTTTCTGGATGGGCTAATAAGTCTATAACCATTTCTCCAATTTCTTGCGGTTGAAGTTTACCCATAAGTTCTGGCACTATCTCTTCTTGTGCCCAGATATTTGGCCATGCTAATAAACCTTTGCGTCTCACAAATCTCAGGAATAACCAATTAATCACATTTGCAAAGGATGTACCTACCCCTGGCATATTTGCCAACAACCCAGGTAAACCATCCCAAGCACGCATAGCATCAAGTTGCTGGGTTGGCAGTAAAACAATCATTGGCACTCCCAAAGCACCAAGTTCGGCAGTGTTTGCCCCCACTGTAGTTAAGCAGATGCAGCATTGGGATAATAAATGATATGCAGGGTTTTCTTGCCACAGTTCCACAGTTAAGCCTGTTGTTGTTTTGAGAAATGGCTTGGCTGTAGAATCCTTTGGGACAACTAAAGAAGCGCCGCCAAAGCCAAATGTTTCAGCTATGGAGTTCTTTTGGGGATCGGCAAAACTAGCTAAAGTTTGTAAATCCAAAGTTGGGGCTAGAGGAATCACAAATTTAGTTTGAGGTCTTTTTGCATGAACGTATTCAGCAATGCCTAAACCTAATGGTACTCCTTGGGCTAATTTTGCGGCTTTTGAACCAGGGAGTAAACCAATGATTGGAGAGTGGGGAATAGGGAGTAGGGAGTAGGCAGTCCTGACTTGTTCTTGTGTTTCTACCATCAAATCACCGACAACGGTGAATTTGTGAGCATATTTCTGGGGTACACCCGCAGCAACTTCAGGTTTCATCACGCCAAAGCGATCAATCCAGTTATGCCAACGGGCTGACCATTCAGCGTAAACTACTGTGCGATATCCGAGTTTTTTGCCTATGACTACGGGGAAAATTTGATCGCCACCGAGGAAAACAACTACACCGTGACTTCTCCAGTCCCAATTCTCAAAGGTTTTACCCCAAAGCAAAAATTGCCAAAAATGCTCTGCTGGCTGTACTCTATCTACTTCTGGGTAAGAAAGTGCGATCGCAGCTTCTTTTCCACTAGCATTTGAGCAAGGTGATAATACCACAGAAATCCTTACTACAGAAGGGTCATTCCCTAATTCTTGCCGCAACGCCTTCACTACTGGACGCACCCAAGTTGTTACTTCACCTGGGCCATTTGAAAGGATGAGAATATCTACTTGAGTCATTAGTTAATCGTACATTCAACAAGTTCGTGATCGCTCAAAGGGCAAGAAAAGCTGTAATCTAATACAATACATATCAATTATGTAGAAATCGAATACTCTAGGGAACGTGGATTATCGATTTTTTTTGGAAGCATCTAATATTTCTAGCCCGATAATATTTCCGTCTTCATCGTAATCTAAAATTACCCCTGGCTTTTCTTCGTCACTATCTTCTATAGGTACATCACTCAATATAATTCTTAATATATCTACTTTTGGATCATAGGTAATTTTCATATTTCTCTCCAGTATTTTTCAATCTTACTAGTTTTATATACGGTTATTACAACTGCTGGGTCAATATCATCTACTACGATAACGCGCAGCAAGAATATTTTCCCACTACCAAAGTCAATTTTTGACTGGTAGACTTTTCTGCCTTACTTTTCTGAGACTACTTGCCCAGGAGCATTAAGAACAGATTCAACTAAA
The DNA here is from genome assembly GCF_035638895.1 of Nostoc sp. Taxonomy (GTDB): domain Bacteria; phylum Cyanobacteriota; class Cyanobacteriia; order Cyanobacteriales; family Nostocaceae; genus Nostoc. The sequence continues at coordinate 2,786 of NZ_DASQZC010000089.1, forward strand.
GCTTGAGGTATATTTCTTCGCTCCATCTCTATCTGTGCATGACGAAAAATTTTATAGTTCATTTTCACCCTGTTTGCTTATCTAGCATGGTCTGACTAAGGCAGAAAATTAATACTAATTGCTTTTATAATTATCTAAATTTTAAATTATTTAATTTATCTTTAAAAGAATCTAAATATTGAGAAGTTGGAATTTTCGTACTAATCAAAAATACTATCTGATTATTTTAAATATTTATATTAGTTATATTAACAACTGCTTTATCAGGCGATAAATCTAAGCCTGAAACTTTTATCAACTGATTCTTATACCCCGCATCATCGAGCTATTCAGAAATATTTCGCCAATTTTCTAACTTTTCATCAGACTTTAATTTTTTTATGTAATCTTACCATTATCCCTGATGGCAGATAAGGAACTAAAAAATATTTAGTCAGCATAATAATTTAGTCAGCATAGGCAAGTTTTATTTTTTAAATGGCTTAAAATCGCTAAATAGCTATTTAACTATTAAAAATAAGTATTGCGAAAAATTTACAAATATGTGAGTGGATACTTTTAAACATAGTCAACAATTACAAAGAAATATTTCGTTTTTTATATCGATTTGTGTCAGATACACGATAAAATGCCCACTGGGCAAGCGTTTTCTGATAAAAAACACATATTGCCTAAAAATCACAAAGTTACCTGTGGCTGATAATGCCGCTAGGAACTTACAGAGAGAACACGCATCAAAGGAGCCGAAGAAGCATGTTCACACACGTCAAGTCCACCATTAGACACATTGCGCCTGATAACTTACGCGGACGTAGTTTAATCAAGGTGGTCTATGTCGTGCTTGAGTCCCAGTACCAGAGTGCTTTGTCGCAAGCGGTTCGCACGATTAACGCGAACAATCCCAACTTGGCGATTGAAATCAGTGGGTACTTGATAGAGGAACTCCGCGACCCAGAGAACTATGAGGAGTTCAAACGAGAAATTGAGAGTGCGAATATCTTCATCGCTTCCCTCATTTTCATCGAAGACTTAGCACAGAAAGTAGTAGCAGCAGTAGAACCACACCGCGATCATCTGGACGTTTCCGTTGTCTTTCCCTCAATGCCAGAGGTAATGCGCCTGAGTAAAATGGGTAGCTTTTCCTTGGCACAGTTGGGTCAGTCAAAAAGTGCGATCGCGCAATTCATGCGGAAACGCAAAGAAAAATCCGGTGCGGGATTCCAAGATGGGATGCTGAAGCTTTTGCGAACCCTGCCGCAAGTGCTGAAGTTTTTACCAATGGAAAAGGCACAGGATGCCCGAAATTTCATGCTCAGTTTTCAGTATTGGCTAGGTGGTTCTCCAGAAAATCTGGAAAACTTCTTGCTGATGCTAGCTGATAAATACGTATTTAAAGGTTTAGAAAAACAAGATTTTGCACCTTCTACATACGAACAGCCGGTTGTTTATCCCGATTTAGGGATTTGGCATCCTTTGGCTCCCAGTATGTTTGAAGATGTGAGAGAGTACCTTAATTGGTACACAGCTCGTAAGGATATTTCTAGCGATCTCAAAGATCCTTTAGCTCCCTGTGTCGGGTTAGTATTGCAACGTACTCACCTAGTTACAGGCGATGATGCCCATTATGTAGCAATGGTGCAAGAGTTAGAAGCACTAGGCGCACGGGTACTACCTGTGTTTGCTGGTGGTTTGGATTTCTCCAAGCCTGTTGAAGCTTACTTCTATGAACCAAATACCAACACACAGTTGGTAGATGCAGTAATATCGCTGACTGGTTTTGCTTTAGTTGGTGGCCCAGCCAGACAAGATCATCCCAAGGCAATTGAGGCGCTCAAACGCTTAAATCGTCCTTACATGGTGGCGTTACCCTTAGTATTCCAAACCACAGAAGAGTGGATGGATAGCGATTTAGGGTTACATCCTATTCAAGTAGCTTTGCAAATTGCGATTCCTGAATTGGATGGCGCAATTGAGCCAATTATATTATCTGGTAGAGATGGGACTACAGGGAAAGCGATCGCACTGCGCGATCGGGTTGAAGCGGTAGCCGAACGCGCCTTAAAATGGGCTAACCTCCGCCGCAAACCGAAGCTGGAGAAAAAAGTCGCCATCACCGTTTTCAGTTTCCCGCCAGATAAAGGCAACGTAGGAACCGCCGCTTACTTGGATGTTTTCGGCTCCATCTACGAGGTGATGAGAGCAATGAAAAATAACGGCTACGACTTACCAGAATTGCCAGAATCCGCAGAAGCGTTGATGCAAGAAGTCATCCATGACGCCCAAGCGCAGTACAACAGCCCAGAACTTAACATTGCTTACAAAATGTCGGTTCCTGAGTATGAGGCACTTACCCCCTACTCTCAACGCCTAGAGGAAAACTGGGGCCCACCTCCCGGACATCTCAACAGCGATGGGCAAAACCTGCTGATATATGGTAAGCAATTTGGTAACGTCTTCATCGGTGTGCAACCCACATTTGGCTACGAAGGCGATCCGATGCGGCTGTTGTTCTCTCGTTCAGCTAGTCCTCACCACGGTTTTGCTGCTTACTACACTTACCTAGAGCAAGTTTGGAAAGCTGATGCTGTACTGCACTTTGGTACACATGGTTCCTTGGAATTCATGCCAGGTAAACAGATGGGGATGTCTGGTGATTGTTATCCAGATAACTTGATTGGCTCAATTCCCAACTTGTATTACTACGCAGCGAATAATCCGAGTGAGGCGACAATTGCCAAACGTCGGAGTTATGCCGAAACCATTTCTTACTTGACACCGCCGGCAGAAAATGCTGGTTTGTACAAAGGTTTGAAGGAACTCAGCGAGTTAATTGCTTCCTACCAAACCTTAAAAGATAGTGGACGCGGTGTTTCCATTGTCAACAGCATCATGGATAAATGCCGGATCGTGAATCTGGATAAGGATATCAACCTGCCAGAAACCGATGCCAGAGACATGAGTACCGATGAGCGGGATAATATTGTTGGCAACGTCTACCGCAAGTTGATGGAAATCGAATCACGGTTGTTGCCTTGTGGTTTGCACGTTATTGGGAAACCACCAAGTGCAGAAGAAGCGATCGCAACTCTCGTCAACATCGCCAGCTTAGATCGTCAAGAAGAAGGACTTCAAGGCTTGCCGGGAATTATCGCCAACAGCATTGGGCGTAATATTGACGATATTTACCAAAATAACGACCGAGGCATTTTAGAAGATGTCCAGTTATTGCAAGATATCACCTTGGCAACCCGCGCAGCAGTTACCGCCCTTGTCCAAGAGCAAATCGATGCTGAAGGACGAGTTTCTCTAGTTTCCCGGTTGAATTTCTTCAACATGGGTAAAAAGGAGCCTTGGGTAGAATCATTGCATAAATCAGGTTATCCCAAAGTTGACACCGCAGCCTTAAAACCCCTACTTGAGTATTTGGAATTCTGCCTGCAACAAGTTTGTGCCGATAACGAACTGGGAGCATTACTCAGAGGCTTGGAAGGTGAGTACATCCTACCTGGCCCTGGTGGCGATCCCATCCGCAACCCAGATGTATTGCCCACAGGTAAGAATATCCATGCTTTAGATCCACAATCCATCCCAACAACAGCAGCAGTACAATCAGCCAAAATTGTCGTAGACAGGCTTTTGCTCCGCAACAAGGCTGAAAATGATGGGAAATGGCCAGAAACCATCGCCTGCGTCCTTTGGGGAACTGATAACATCAAAACTTATGGCGAATCCCTAGCGCAAATTATGTGGATGGTGGGCGTGCGTCCAGTTCCAGATGCCTTGGGACGAGTGAACAAGTTGGAATTGATATCTCTAGAAGAGTTGGGAAGACCCAGAATTGACGTGGTAATCAACTGTTCTGGTGTATTCCGCGACTTGTTCATCAACCAAATGAACCTGCTAGACCAAGGGGTGAAGATGGCAGCTGAGGCAGATGAACCCTTAGAAATGAACTTTGTTCGCAAACACGCTTTGCAGCAAGCTGAAGAAATGGGGATTAATCTGCGTCAAGCAGCGACGCGCGTTTTTTCCAACGCTTCTGGTTCCTACTCGTCAAATATCAACTTGGCGGTAGAAAACAGCACTTGGGATAGCGAAGCTGAGTTGCAGGAAATGTATCTCAACCGGAAATCCTTTTCCTTCAATTCCGATAACCCCGGAATCATGGACGAATCCCGGCAGATTTTTGAAAGTACTTTGAAAACTGCTGATGCAACTTTCCAAAATTTGGATTCTTCCGAGATTAGCTTAACGGACGTTTCCCACTACTTCGATTCAGATCCCACTAAGCTTGTGGCAAGTCTGCGGGGTGATGGTAAAAAACCAGCATCTTATATTGCAGATACAACCACAGCTAACGCCCAAGTGCGGACATTATCAGAAACCGTGCGTTTGGATGCGCGTACCAAATTGTTAAATCCCAAATGGTACGAGGGGATGTTATCTCACGGTTACGAAGGTGTGCGCGAACTCTCCAAGCGGTTGGTGAATACAACAGGTTGGAGTGCGACAGCTGGCGCTGTGGATAACTGGATTTATGAGGATACTAACGAAACCTTCATCAAAGATGAAGAAATGCAGAAACGGTTGTTGAACCTTAATCCCCATTCTTTCCGCAAGATTGTATCAACTTTGTTGGAGATGAATGGACGCGGTTATTGGGAGACTAGCGAGGATAATTTAGATCGTCTACGCGAGTTGTACCAAGAGGTTGAAGACCGGATTGAAGGGATAGACTAGGATTAATGGGCAGGCATAAAGCCTGCCTTAACTTTTCAATCCGAGATATGACTATGAATGCTTTAACGGTCAACCTTCAATCAGTATTGGAACTGACAGATGAGCAGTTTTTTAATCTATGTCAGGCAAACCGTGATTTGAGGTTTGAACGCACGGCTATGGGAGAATTAATTATTATGCCACCAACCGGGGGAGAAACCGGAAATCGTAATGGTAGACTAAATCAACAATTATTTAATTGGTCAGATACTGATAGTACTGGCATCGCTTTTGATTCTTCTACTTGTTTTAAATTACCTAATGGTGCAGATCGTTCACCTGATGCTTCTTGGATAAAGTTAGAACGATGGGATGCTTTAACTGAAGAAGAAAAACAAAAGTTTCCTCCCATTTCTCCTGATTTTGTAATTGAGTTACTTTCGCCAAGTGATAGTTTGAAAGTTGCTCAGGAAAAGATGAGGGAATACATAGATAATGGTGTGCATTTGGGTTGGTTAATTAATCGGAAATCGCGGCAAGTGGAGATTTATCGGCAAGGTCAAGAGGTTGAGGTGTTGGAATCGCCTGTTACGGTATCAGGAGAAGATGTTTTAGAGGGGTTTATTTTAAACCTTGAGGCGATTTGGTAACTGAATAACAAAACAAGAGTCATGGCAAATTTAGACCCAGTAGCACCTTAAGATTATCATTAACTCCTGTGTTAAGAAGTGAATGGACGCGATTATTGGGGACTAGTAAGGAGAATTTAGTTCGCCTACGCGAGTTGTAACAAGAAGTATGATCGCATTGTTTTTGAAGTTTTCTGAAAGGCGATCGCACATCCTTCCACAACAGGTAATCGCTTAATTTTTGATGTTTTCTGCAAAGCGTAGGCGTAGCCCGTCGTAGACATCGCTCTTCATAAGCTCTCGAAGCATAAAATTAAAGCATGACTATTCATAAAACAGATATGCTAAAAACGCTTTGGGCTACTGTTCGGGAAGGAAAAATCGAATTGCTGGAGTCAGAGGAATTACCGGAAGGGACAAGAGTGTTAGTGACGCTGCTTCCTGATGATGAAACTGAATTTTGGCTTCAAACCAGTCAAACATCACTCTCATCAATTTGGGATAACACTGAGGATGATGTCTATGCCGAACTACTCTAAAAGTGACATCATTTTGGTTAAGTATCCCTTTTCAAATAGCCCATCGTATACATTGCACTCACTCTTGCACAACAGGCGATGTCTAACGACAAGCCGCTACGCGTCTACACTTAATTTTTGAGGTTTTTTGTAAGGCGTAGGCGTAGCCCGTCGTAGACATCGCTCTTTTGTTAACTATTATTTTCTTTAAGGCAAAATCTCAAAGCTATCGCAGTGCTGAGGCCGATATAATCTAAAATCTCGCTGATCTAAAGTAAATATTTTTTTAATCCCATAGCGTTCAGCTATAGCCATAACACTTGCATCTACAAAATCAATCCGACTATCTGCATACTCATCTAAGATTTCCGCTACACGAATTACATCTTGCTCTGTTAAAGCTACTAAACTAAATCGACTCGCAGATAGTCCTTGCAAAAAAGCTACTACTGTCGCTATACCTGCATTACGTCCTACCAAATAAGCTAATTCTGCCAACACTGTTTGTGGTAACAGAATTTGTTTTTGTTGTGTATATACTCTTGCAACAATACTGTGCATTGCATCCGAACGGTTCAACAATGCTACAACAAAACCCGTATCAGCTACTGCTAAGGTTATTTCCACGTCCAACCAGATTTTTCAGTAATCTCTTGTTGGAGAATATCTTCTGAGTTTGTAGCCAAATCATGTGTTCCTGCAAATAAGCCAATTAATGGGTCAGACGCAGCATTATCAACTGTTTCTAGCAATTGGGTTTCGAGATATAGCCTAACAGCTTCACTGACTATTGATTCGGGAGATTGTCCTCGTTGACTAGCCAGATTTATGACTTTTTCAAGTAAAGTCTGTTCCAGTTTCCAGTTAAATGTAGAGTCCACCAGATAACTTCTCTCTCTTTAGTAATAAAAGATATTCTAACAAATATAAGTTTCATCCTCACTATATACGCTTTTGTCTAATCTTGAGGAATCTCGTAAGACGATAACTCAGATGGAGCAAACACTCTCAGAACTGTCTGAAAGGATGCTTACTGGAGTTGCGACTGTCTACGGCAGAAACAGCATGGAGTATTCAAAGGCAGGCGGCTCTAGCCGCAAGCGGAGTACTAGTCAAAAATCTATTTCACAAGTTCCTTCAGTTGTTGCGGTTCCCACTACTCAACCCATCCAAACTACAACTAACGGCAAAGGCATCTTGAGCAATGTTTAAGTTTATTTTACCAAATGGGGCAGCTATTATTCGTTAAATTCATAGGGTAGCATAGCTAGTTGTGCTACCTTACTCCAAAATCCACGCAGCCTGAAAAAAGTCGCGTTCGCAAAACATCGCATAACGATAGGTTGAATGCACAACAGAATTGCTAACGGCATAATTATCAACCAAATTTTCTAATTGTTGTGTTAGTGGTTGAAAATCTGCACTGCTATAAGTACGAATCCAGTCTGCATATTGATGATTAGGAATGCCATTAGCAGCTAACTTTTCTCCCAAAAAGGCATACAAACGCATACAGGGAGACATCGCCGCAGCAGTTAAACCCACATCTCCACGCCAAGCAGTTGCTAACAAAAAGTCAGTATAGTGGCGAGTAGCGGCTCCTGGTTCCACAGAATGCAAATTTACTCCCCACTGGGAAGCATAGCCACTATGCAGTTGCAGTTCTTCTAAAACTCCACTAGCTAAGTTATGAAATGTGGTGAAACCTAACCAGTCTGGTGCTTTAGCTGCGGCGATACTGTACGCACGGGCAAAAGCTTCTAAGAAAAAAGCATCTTGCCCTACGTAGTAAGCAAATTTCGCTTGCTCAAGAGTACCATCGCCAATGCCTTGAACGAAAGGATGCTCTAGGCAAGTTTGGGCTAAGTCTTGATTTGCTGCCCATAATTCCTGAGATAAAGTCATTTGTTATTTGTTATTTGTCATTTGTCATTTGTTATTATCCCTCTGTTGTTTCAATCACTCTTAAAAAGGCAAGAACTGGAGCAAGACTGAGCCTAGACTTCCTAAAAAATCAACAAAACTGGGTTTACCAGCACTCACTTTTTCATTGGCAGGTGTTTGCAGTTCTTTTATAAAAGCTTGAGCTGTTAGTGTTCCAGTGCTGTTGCTTTGGGATGTAAACAATTTTTCAGCAATTTGGGCATCTTGAAATGCACCTTGTCTATCTAGTATTTGGTAACGGGCGACACCACGAGCTAAATAAGCACCCGCATATTCTGGTTTAATAGCGATCGCTTGATTAAAATAACTGATTGCTTGCTGTTGGTTACCTTTTTGCCCTTCTGCTACACCCCAAGCATAAAATTCTTCTGGTGAAGCAATTTGTAATGGTATCCCAACTGCACCTTGGAAGTTAGCACCATTCAAGTAAGCACCAGTCAGTTCTGCATTTGCTAAATAAGTATTTCTCAAATCAGCACCCGCTAAATTTGCTCCACTAAATTTAGCTTCGCTCAGGTTAACACCAAATAAACTCGCACCACTCAAGTTTGCACCCCGCAAATCTGCGCCACTCAAGTTTGCCCGGCTGAGGTTAGCACCTGTAAGATTGGCACCGCTCAAATTGGCTCCAGATAAGTCAGCCATCACTAAACCTGCATTACTCAAATTGCAGTTTTGACATTGCTTGGTTGCCAATAACTGTTTAACGTGTTCAGAATTTGCTGCTTGTACGGTTGTTGCCATAATCGTGGTTAAAAAGGCAGCTATGGCTAGAATTTGGTTCTTCATGTTCGTGTAATATTTCTTACTCAATATTTTAAGTTAACTGAGACGGATTTATACCTCAGCATTATGATATGAGCAATCTGAACAGTTTGCCCTCTGTAGTTCCCTATATCACTTATAAATTTGAGTAAACACTTACATATACCCTGATTTTCAATAAATATGAGACTATAGAAGCATTAAGACAGCCATAAAAACGTGAGTCAGCAAGACAAACTCTTAGAAAAGATCCTCTCTGGGACTTCTGATACAGACATCCCTTTTGCCCAACTGTGGCAACTTTTATATCAACTAGGCTTTGAAGAGCGGATTCGTGGCGATCATCGTATTTTTATCAAACCCGATGTTGAGGAAATATTGAATCTGCAACATAAGAGAGGAAAAGCCAAAAGCTATCAAATTAAACAAGTTCGTGCAGTAATTATCAAGTATAAGTTAGGAAGTAAAAATGATGTTTCGCTATGAAGTTATTATCTACTGGAGTGAATTAGATCAAGCCTTTATTGGTGAAGTACCAGAATTACCAGGCTGTGCTGCTGACGGTGATACTTATCAAGAAGCCCTACATAATGTAGAATTAGTTATGCAGGAATGGATAGAAACGGCTAAGGATTTAGGGCGTCCAGTGCCTCAAGTTAGACCACGTTTGATGCACATTTAATAGGATTTACGAATTTACAATAATGCCAAATATCGATAAGTTTAAAAACTACATCTTTCATGAGGGCACAGTAGAGTGTATTTACGATGGCAGGATAATTAACAAAAGCCTAGAACGATCTATTTTCCTTAATTCACATCACAATGCATTTGTACAGGCGTAAGTTGGGTTGAGGAATGAAACTCAACATAATCAGAGCAAGTCTAATTGAAAACTTTAGCTAGTGGCAAGCTTACAAATCACCATGATATGTGATTTGTATTTGTCAATAGTATAGTGAAGAAGTTGCAATCCAGAACGTTCTAGTTCTTGCAAAAGTTTAGGTATTTCATACTTATGATGTCGCCAAATAGTAATTTCTTCACCTTCAGATATTTCAATCTTCTTATCTATCCCCATCCAATTGAAATTTAGAGTGTAATTATGGTGGAGTTTCATATTAGCAACTATACTATCTGTTTTTAAATCATACTTTCTCACCAATTCACAATCTTCAGATTTAATTCCAATCTTGCTTTTAACCCATCCATATATTTCTTCTACATGATACTTGCAGCCACCTCTGACGTTTCCATCCCATTTAGAGGTAGTACCAGTTTCATTAGTAAATACAAGAAAATCATTTTTCCCCATGCTATCTCTAAAGTTTTTTAGTACCTCATCTCTATTTTGATGATTACCAATGGTAACGCCTAAGTGGAAAAATATTTTTGCTGTGTCGTCAATTTCAAGGGTAGCTTGATTTTGGAATAAATTTTTGGGTACACAACTATTTTCTATGTCAATTGTGGAACTGATGAACTCGACTAGAGGAAACCATTTTGTAAAATTATTTTTGGATACATCAAGCAATTCCTCGCTTATATCTAAAGCTATATATTTATTAACTTTTCCTTGTTGATTAAGTCTTTTAATAAAATTCTTAACTGGATATGAATTTCCTGCACCAACATCTACAATATTGACTTTTTTGCCACCTTGAATATTGTCATTCAAGTATTGAAAATTTTCCTTTAAAAGCTCAATTTCTACATTTGAGGTTCGATACCATGTTGGGATAACATATTTTCGATAAAAATCTTCCCAGATTTTTGCGCCTCTACCTTTATAGGAATACTTTAGAGGTATTTCTCGTCTGACTTCTAATGCATGAATTATGCCTAAAACTTCTTCCTCAGAAAAAATAGAGTAGAACTCAGAACTTGGCTTTGCTGTGCGAGTGATAGCAGTTGACATGTCCGATGGAAGTTGGAAATTGCTATGAAAATTTTGAGCCATTATCTTGTTCTTTGGTTTTCTGAGGTATTTTATTTTAATGGATTAGCTGCAATGCTTGCCAAAGAGGTATTTTCCCATGCCGTTGTCCCAAAATTTGAACCAAATTTTGGACTTACAAGCACAAATAGATCCCACATTATCTACTGGTGGATTGGTTTTTTACCATCAAAAATAGGAGATAATTTTCCAAAGATACAGGGGTGAATACCAGTGGTTCAGCAACCAGAACTCCAGGAAACTTCGTCGATACAGTCAATGCAGCGCGTGCTTAAGAGTTTAAGCACTTACCGATGGACTTCGCTAGGAGCATTGGTGAGCCTGTTGCTGTTGACGATCGCAAACGCAGTTACTCCACAACTATTTCGGTGGGGAATTGATCAGGGGATCACGCAAAAAAACCTCCAAATTGTGCTACATAGCGCCGCCTGGCTGGTACTCGCCGCGATCGCTCGTGGTGTATTTAACTTTGGACAAAGCTATTTAGCAGAAGCAACGTCTCAAGGTGTAGCTTATGACCTGCGAAACAGAATTTTCAGCAAAATTCAAAATCTCAGTTTCAGTTATCATGACCAGGCGCAGACTTCCCAACTCTTAACCCGTGTCACCAGCGACATAGAGCAGATCCGTACCTTTGTTGGTACTAGTTTAATTCAGGTCATCAGTTCAATTGTGACATTGGTGAGTATATCAGTGGTTTTGCTGCTGATGAACTGGCAACTAGCACTGATTACGCTAACGGCAGTGCCCCTAAATGCATGGTTAATGATACAATTTATCACTCGGAATAACAAAATTTTTCGGCAAGTACAAGAGCAACTAAGCGACCTGAATGCTGTATTGCAAGAGAACTTGTTTGGAATCCGGGTGGTAAAAGCGTTTGTGCGGGAATCAACCGAAAGGTCGCGTTACACGAGCATGAATGATGGTCTAGTTAGGGCAAACATGAAGACCATTAGCGCCATCCACAATATCTTCCCGTTTATCTTTTTGGTGAGTAACTTGGTAACATTGGCAGTTTTCGCCTATGGGGGAGCGCAAGTGATTGGGCGTAGGTTCTCCATTGGCGAACTGGTGGCGTTTAACTCCTACCTAGCGTTGATTCTCCAACCAATTTTGTTGATTGGATTTGCTGCACCCGCGATCGCTCAATCAGCTGCTTCCGCCGAACGCGTCTACGAAGTTGTAGATGCGGAAGTAGAAATTCGCGATCGCCCCGGTGCTGTCCCATTTGAAACCTGTGTTGGTAGAATCACCTTTGAAAATGTTTGCTTTCGCTATCCAGGAGCGACAACTGAAACTCTCAAAGGAGTTTCCTTTGAAACAAAGCCCAAAGAGCTAATCGCCGTTTTAGGGATGACTGGTTCCGGGAAAAGCACAATTATGAACTTGCTTCCCCGCTTTTACGATGTCACAAAGGGAGCAGTTCGCATTGACGGACGAGATGTAAAAGATTTCACCCTCAAAAGCCTCAGATCGCATATCGGTATTGTATTTCAGGAAACTACCCTCTTCTCTGGCACAATTCGCGAAAATATTGCCTATGCAAAACCTGATGCAACTCTAGAGGAAGTGATTGAGGTTGCCAAAAGTGCCCAAATGCACGATTTTATCAGTAGTTTACCTGATGGCTACGAGACAATTGTGGGTGAACGGGGCGTGGGCTTGTCTGGTGGGCAAAAACAACGAATTGCGATCGCTCGTACCTTACTAACCGATTACAGCATTCTGATTTTGGACGATAGCACCTCTGCTGTAGATGCTAAAACTGCTGCCCAGATTCAAGCCGAACTAGATAGCTTAATGCGCCAGAAAGCTTGTACAACTTTTGTAGTAGCTCAACGCATCAGCACCGTCAAAAATGCCGATCGCATTTTTCTCATGGATAAAGGAAGATTAGTAGCACAAGGCACTCACGAGGAATTGATGCAAACCAGCCCCCTCTACGGTGTGATTTTGGAATCTCAAGTAAAGGCGAAAGAAAAAATGATCCCAAACCATAATAAATAGTCTTGCATAAAATTCTTATTACAGCCTGGTAATCAAGGCAAAGACTTTTAATCCAAAATCCAAAATCTAAAATCCAAAATTCTTATGAGAGGCACAGTTCCCGTTGTTGCATCTGAGCAAGCGAGTCAGCAACTTTCCACTCTGGGACGCTTTTTGCAATACCTGCTACTTTATCGCAAAGAAATTCCCATCGCCCTGACATTAGTATTTATTGGTGCCGTAACCCAGGCAATTGGGCCATTTTTCATCGGTTGGTCGATTGATCACCTAATTGCACAAGGAAATTTGCAAGGACTGCTGCTGTTATTAGGACTACTAGCCCTAAACTACGCACTTGGCGTATTCGCAATCCGAGGTCAAATTATTCGAGTCGGCTGGATTATGCAGCGATTGCTGGCTCAACTGAGGCAAGATATTTTCACTAAAATCCAAAGTCTGCCACTTAGCTTTTTTGATCGCAGCGAAGCAGGCGATTTAATGAGCCGTCTGCTGAATGATGTTAATACTGTAAATCAGGCATTTGGACTGACGATCGCCCAAATGCTAGGCAACACTTTCAGTTTGGTAGGTATCATCATTGCAATGCTCGCAATCAACTTACAACTCGGTTTGTTGAGCAACCTGGTTGTGCCACTGATGATTTTTACCACAAGCTTATTTGCCCGTTGGGCAAGAGCCAGATTTCGCGTTACCCGACAAACTATTGGGGAACTTTCCGCCAAGTTAGAAGAAGATATTGGCAGCGTCCGAGAAGCACAAGCATTTAATCGTGTACAGATGAATATTCAAGAGTTTGACGTTCTTAACGCTGCCAATAGAGATGCTAACGTCGACGCTGTAGCAATTACTTCAGCCTTTTTGCCCTCCATTGATTTTCTCAACACCCTAGCAACCGCAGCTGTGCTGGCTTATGGCGGCTATCTCGCAGTCACCGGAGCTGCAACAGTGGGTGTGGTGACAGCCTTTTTACTTTACGTTCAGCAGTTCTTCCGCCCGATCCAAATTCTCAGCCAGTTTTACACCCAAGCTCAATCTGCCTTCGCCGGATTAGAGCGAATCTTTCTATTACTAGATGAACCGTCACAACTCAATGACGCACCCGATGCCACAGAAATGCCACCTATTCAGGGTGAAGTGACATTTGATAATGTCAAGTTTGGCTACAACCCAGATCAACTGGTTCTCAAAGGGGTGAATTTGCACGCTTATCCAGGGCAGATGATTGCATTAGTAGGGCCGACCGGTTCGGGAAAAAGTACAATTATTAACTTGATTTTGCGCTTCTACGATGTATCTAGTGGTGCAGTGAAAATTGATGATATTGATGTACGTAGCGTTACTCAAGCAAGTCTGCGGCGACAAATTGGCATCGTTCTGCAAGACAATATTTTGTTTACCGGCACCGTCGCTGAAAACATTGCTTTTGGCGCTCCTTACTCCACTCAAGCTGATATCGAAGCTGCTGCACAACTAGCAAATGTGCATGAGTTCATTACCTCACTACCACAGGGTTATACAACTCAATTGGGTGAACGAGGCGCACCCCTAAGTCAAGGACAGCGACAACTGATCAGTATTGCTCGTGCGGTGTTGATTAATCCCCGAATACTGATTCTTGATGAAGCAACCAGCAGCATTGACACGCGTACAGAAGCGCTAGTACAGAGTGCGATCGCTCGCTTGCTGCAAGGTCGTACCAGCTTCGTAATTGCCCACCGCCTCAGTACAGTTACCCAGGCAGATCGGGTATTAGTAATTCAGCAGGGAGAAATTGTAGAGCAGGGTACTCACGCCGAACTGATCAATCAGCAAGGTGTCTATGCTAACTTGTATGCCCTGCAATTGGGTGCAGCAGACACAACGGTTCTTCAAAACAAAAAGTAAAATATATTATATAGCTCTAATTTATCAATTGCCAGCAAAGAAATGAAGCTACCTGACCTTGATTCACAGACCATCGATCGCATTATTGAAATGGCATGGGAAGATAGAACCTCTTTTGATGCCATTGAGGCTCAGTTTGGGCTGTTGGAGAAAGAGGTAATTGCCCTAATGAGGCGCGAAATGAAAGAATCTAGTTTCCGGATGTGGCGAGAGCGAGTCACCAAACGCAGTACAAAACATTTATCTAAGCGAGAATTTATTGCAGGTCGGTTTAAATCGCACAATCAAAAAACGTAAGTAATTGGGTGAAAACTACCAAATTCAGAAGCACAATGACGAAAGTTACACTCTACATTGCAGCTAGTTTGGATGGCTATATCGCTCGCAGTGATGGCGGAATTGATTGGCTATCATTCCTTGATACAGAAGGTGAAGACTATGGTTACACTGATTTCTACGAATCAATTGATGCGATCGTGTTAGGTAGCAAGACCTATGAAGTAGGGCTTGGTTTTGATGAATGGCCTTATCCAGAAAAAAAATCTTTCGTTTTCACCCAGCGCCCTCTCCAATCTGACCGTGAGGACGTTACATTTGTTTCTGATCCAGTAGAGCCAGCCTTAGCAAATATAAAGGCTCAAGGTTATCAAAACCTCTGGTTAGTTGGTGGTGGAGCATTAATCAATTCGTTTCTTCAACACAGCTTAATTGATGAATATATTATTTCAACTATTCCAATCATCTTAGGTGAAGGTATACGCCTTTTCCCACCGCCTAGCCCTGAAGAAAAATTAGAGCTGATTAACTCAAAACAATATTCTACTGGCTTAGTCCAAGCACATTATAGGCGAAAAGAAAAGGTTTAAAAATTTATAATTGATAATCATGCTTCAAGTGGTGAGAAGTCCGAGGGTCGGCTTACAAGGCTAGGAACTTCGCGGAATTTAAACACCACCTGAAACCTCACTGCCTTTATTAGGCATCGGGTATAAACCCTTATTAATTATGGATTACGAATCAGTGGTTGAAACAACCTCAAGAAGTTTCTGAACAGCTCCGCTAAACTGCTCGTAAGGCGAAACTCCTACGATAGTTTCTGCTAAATCACCATCTTTAAAGATTAAAACTGCTGGAATACTGCGAAGACCGAATCTTTTGAAAATTGGCTTGTTGCTGTCAACATCTACCTTAACGACTTTGGCGCGACCTTTGTATTCCTCAGCAAGTTGCTCCATTAACGGACTAACTAGGCGACAGGGGCCACACCAAGTAGCAGTAAAATCAACAACAACAACTTTCTCTTCACTTCCAGTTAAAACAGCATCAAATTCACTTTCTTGAACGTAAGCAACTATGTGAGTATCTGTAGACATTTTTTAATCCTTTAGTGTCAAACTAAAATTTCAGCAAAAAGCTAACTATACAAACTATACTCCCTTCTGCCTGTCAGATTCACCAGTCACCTACATTCGTGAACCCCAGCGATCGTGGATTTAATAATTTACAACCTTCTTACATAGGGTGCGTTAATACACCCTACCAACCGACCTAATCCAAAAGGGGTACCGTCAAGAGTCATTTTCTGAAGAGAATAGTTCTAACAACCCAATTGTTCCTACAAAAAAAGTATAAGTAGCATATTTTATGGGCATCTTTTTTCTTGAAGGTGCATAAAAAGCTGCTATGATACTTTCGATAAAATGACTAGTCATAGCAAAACGCTCAATCCAAAAAATTGGATTAAGGCTGGTTGGTAAATTAGTATTAGTTATTGCTGCATAAATATTCCATGATTCCAATCCAATTGCGCTTGTTATAAGCATTGTAGATATAATTTTTACAAAGGTAAAAATCCTTCTTTTTATAAGTTTTAAGTTCATATAATTCACAAAAAGTTGTTTAAAATATCCAGCAATACTCGGTGAAGTAACACACAAGTTAATGTGTAAGTACTTACGCAAAAAAACTCTCTCAAACTATTCACCGTGTCGCGCCAGTTGCTTGTCCCTACAGCCCTTCGGGCATCCTACGGCAGGCGCTAGCCTCTCCCTTTGGGAAAAGGGGAGACGCTGCGCGTAGCTTGCTTCCCCGCAGGGGTACAAGTCGGGGAACCCGCGCAATGCACTGGCTTCTCTGTGCCTCTGTGGTAGCCTGCGGCAAGCTGCTTTAGTCTAGGTTTTTTCGGTACTCATGTGTAGTCTTGTATGTGTTGTCTACAACTCCTTTTAAGTCAACCAATCTTATATCATGATTTCCATTTTTGTAAAAGCCTCTAAAAATACAAGTATGGTGTGTGTGGGGGACTCTGACTCCCAACTGATAACTGTTAAATCAGTAGATATTTAAAAAATGGTAAAAATGTGGAATAATACATAGTGGTAAATTTAATTACGTTCCGTAAATTGATAAAAATATAAAACTATGATTACTCAAAATTACAATTCAATTCATGTTGAAAATAACTTGCTTAAACAAATCAAAGTTAAAGAAAATCAGCTAAAAATTGCACAAGAATCTAATATGCTCCATGTAGCAGAAGCATTACAAGATGAATTATTAAAGTTACAAGGTCAATTGTCAGAATCGCAAGACGTTGAAGTTCAAACGTTGATGGGTCTGCTAGACGATTAATATTGTAAATTTGTGTTGCAAATATTAAAGCACAAAAGCTCTGTAAACAGGAACCAGGGCATACTGATTTGGATGCATAGGGTTCTAAGGTTTCATAAACTCACGATGATTCTTACCTAGTTAAGATATTAGGGTTTTGCTGAGTATGTGGTGTTTTAATCTGCGGTAGTGAATTAATCTTAAGAACAGGTTTAATTGGGCGCAGTTGCCTTAGCTTAAGAATTTGAATTTCTCTCTCAATCGAATTTTTTCCTTGCCTAAAAAATTCTTGAGAGTTATATGGTACTAAGTCGCGGGAGAAATGTTGAGCTTGTGCTGGAGTCAAACGAGGAAGGGGTTGTTCAGCATTGGCAGAAGTCTGTATAGCCAGAAAAAAAGCTGTTGAAAGCACCAAGGGTTTTATTTTTATACATCCAGTGAATATCAGGTTTAACATGATTGATACATCTGTTGCGTGAATGCTGTATCAAACCATCTTGTGTTGGTCTGATTATATAGCAATCCGATTTGATTTCTGAATCACTCGTAAAGGTAAGGGACTGGGGATTGGGAAGAAGGAATAAAGGTGTACTGAGTTTTGTTCAAAAATCAAATATGAGTCCTATAAGTAAAGTATACTTATTTGCTTACTAATTACCTCCCACAAATGGGTGAATTAATCAGCTAAAACTTTATCGAACAGAATTCTGACTCCTAAATTCTTGCTAGAAATTACCTTATGTGTTCCTACGCAAATCAAAGGTAGTAATGATGGTAACCGCTCAATAATCCGGGGTAAATCGCTCAGTGACAAGGCTCAAATAGCGTAAACTCGTTCCTGAACTGGTAGTTGCCCCGATTTATTGAGCGGATAGTAATGATGGATGAGCAGAACAATCAAAATCATCGTTCACAAAGTCGTTACTGACCGTCCCGCA
>NZ_DASQZC010000090.1:0-2164 GCF_035638895.1 Nostoc sp.
GATGCATTGGCATTGCAGGGTATTGCCAAATTTAATTTGCTACGAATTAATGAAATGCTGTACTAAGCTGATGCGCGTCTAAAGTATATAAACACTCTTGATGGTCGTTGACTGTTGACACTTAACAGTCATCAGTCATCAGGGAAATGTACAAATTAAATGTGTAACAGCTTACTAAATTTTTTAACATTCCGTCAATCCCAATGACTTTGAAAGTAACCTCACCTTATCCTGTTCTTAACTAGTAAGTAGGAATATTGGCTGCGTAGGCAAGAAATTTTGATGTGTGAAACAGCAAATGCTCAATTTCAAGCGTAAGCGATATCTCCTAATTAGCCTGCTGGTCGCAGTGGCGATAGTAGTTAGCAGTGTACAAATAGTTACGGCCCAGCTTGCTACTAGCCGTGTTGGTGATCTACCTGAAGGTGGAGCATTATTACCCACAGGTCAAGTGATTACACCGGCAGCTGCCCCAGGCTCGACGTTTGCACGTTTGGCAACTGGTTTGCGTACAGATAATAATGCTGATGCTGCCGAAGCTGTAACCACAGCCCTCAGCCCCGATGGTAAAACTCTGCTGGTGCTTACCAGTGGGTATAACAAAAACTTCAAGAGTCAAAGTGGTGCTGATCTCACTTATCCTGTCTTAGACCCATTAACTGGCAAACCAAGTGCTACGAGAACTTCAAAAGCTGAATGGGTTTTTGTCTTTGATGTCAGCAACGGTAAGTTGGTTAAGCAGCAGCAAATTAACATTCCCAATACATATAATGGCCTAGCTTGGGCAAAAGACGGCACACGCTTTTATGTATCAGGTGGCATTGACGATCGCGTTTATGCTTATGCCTCGAATGGCAGCCAATACTTGCCAGATGCTCCTTTCATTTTACTAAATCACAATTCCGACTCAACTGCGCCCTTCCCAGACTACGATGGTGGTTTGTTGAAGAACACACAAGCTAAAACTGTGGCAACAGGAGCAGTTGTAGCAGGTCTTGATGTCAGCAAAGATGGCAAAACTTTAGTGGCTGCCAATTTTGAGAACGACTCAATATCAATTGTTGATACTACTAACCGTAAAGTACTCAGAGAAATTAAGTTCTTTAGACCAGGCGATAAAATACCAACAGGGGAATTCCCTTTTGATGTAGCCATCAAGAGTGCAGAAAACGGTGCAGCAGCTAAAGTCTTCGTTACCAGCCAGCGCGATAACGAAGTAGTTGCTGTTAGCATTTCTTCCGGGCAAATTACCCGTATACCTGTAGGTGACCAACCAAACAAAGTAACGCTCTCGACCGACCAAAAGCGACTATATGTAGCTAACGGTAATAGTGATTCGGTTTCAGTCATTGACACAAATACCAATAACGTTGTCCAAACTATCAATCTGTCTCGACCTAGCGATAAGTACAAAGGAGCAAATCCCAACTCTGTGGCTCTAAGTCCAGATGAACGTCAGCTTTACGTGACTCTAGGCTATGAGAACGCTGTTGCTGTTGTGGACTTGCAATCATCTGGTCGGGTGATTGGACGTATCCCAACTGGCTGGTATCCCAATTCTGTAAGCGTTAGTAAGGATGGTCAAAACCTATACGTTGTCAATGCCAAGAGCAATTCTGGCCCCAACCCTTCAAATGGCGAAACAACACCAGCCGGACTAGCACGCAACACAACTTTTAGAAATGAGTATACCTGGGCTTTAGAAAAAGCTGGGATCTCAGTTATTCCAGTTCCCAAAGGCGGTACTTTAGCTACGCTTTCCGAACAGGTAGATAGAAACAACGGTTTCTACAATCGCCGTCCTGACAGGACGATGAGATTTTTACAGGATAAAATTAAGCACGTTATCTACGTAGTTAAAGAAAATCGTACCTACGATCAGGTACTCGGTGATTTACCTGTTGGCAATGGTGATCCCGCGCTGACTTTATTCCCGGAACCAATTTCACCCAACCATCACAAGTTAGCCCTTGACTTTGTGACTTTTGATAACTTCTATGATTCTGGTGAATCAAGCGGTGTCGGCTGGAACTGGTCTACTTATGCAAGGACAACTGATTACACTGAAAAAACTCAATCAGTACTTTATGGCAACGCTGAGTTTAACGGTTTGACCTACGACTACGAAGGTACTAACCGTAACATCAACCTTGTCCTACCGCAA
>NZ_DASQZC010000091.1:0-6377 GCF_035638895.1 Nostoc sp.
GCCACCGGAGGCACCGCTACTATCTAAACTGCTGCCATCGGTGGACTGCCATTTGCCATCACTGAAAGAAAAATTTCCGTTACCAGATAAATTGTTGCTAGTACCTTGTGATCCAGCAGTTTGATTACTATTGTCAGAAGTTGCCATTAGAATTAAGCTCCTATTACTTGAACTGAAATTCCTCTATCAAAAGGAAGATAAATGATGTGAATGAAAGCATTTTTTGACTTTCATCTTCAATAAAGAAATACTAATAAAAACAGCAATTACTACCCTTAGCAAAACTATACAAAATTAGATTTATATTTCAAATGAACAAAATTTAGATTGGATTGCCGATTCTTTAGATTGGATTGTCTATTCTTTCGATATTGTTGAGGTAGATTTCAGGAAATTGCCTGATAATCCTTATGGTGAATACTTTAGAGGCAGCTTTTACAGTGATTTTCCGGCTCAAACAGAGCAAATTTACCTCTTGGGAGTTCTACAATACAATGCAATGTAATTACACTACAAAAACGAGTAAGGTCTGATTTTTGTAATCTATTGAATGATAAAATATTATTTGTGAGGTTTTATCGAGTTTTAAAGATTCAACTTCTGCGATCGCTAGAGCAAACGCATCTAAATTACTCTTAATGGCAACTAATATTAAGAACCAACGAAAAAATCAGCATTTATTATTTGATTACTTTCTATCAAAAGCATGTCTACGAAGGGCTACGCCTTGTAAAATCGTGGTCATTGCTCATCGCAGAAAGCTGGGCTTGTTGAGAACAGAGAAAAAATAATGTCCCTTTTACATAATGTAATAATTGCTCAACTATGGAGTAATAATGCTAAAAAGTAAAACTAGAGTGAATATTCCAGATAAATTAAGTAACGAATTCTTTGAAAAGCGCTATTGTGTTAAAGTTCTTGAAATCCGCGCAGCATCTTTTAGAGAAGTGCGATCTGCGCCTAAGCACAAAAGTTAGCTAATTAGATTTTATGTTTTAAAGCTTCACCTAGCAGAAAACAGAACAATTTATAAACCTGTTTTCTGGCTCAAATAATAAAAATTCCTACTATTGAGTATCAAAAATGAAAAGTGTAGTGAGCGCAGTTATATTAACATTTCTTGGTGGAGTAAATTGTCTTCCTACCTATGGACTCTTATCAAATATCAAACCTTCAAAAATAGAACTCCAATCAATTGTTCAAGATAATCATCAACAAGTGATGGCTATATCTGGAACTATAGATACTCAATTTTATCTTAAATATGGAAAGACAGCTTACCTTCGCACTGAAAATATTGAAATCAAATTTTCAAAAGTTATCCAGGATTCTAGGTGTCCAACTAAAGTAACTTGTATTTGGCAAGGGCAAGTTATTATTGGATTAGACATCATAAAAAATGGTAAGCAAGTTTCAACATTGATGCTAACCCTTATCCCAGGTAGTGATGCTTTACCAATTCAATTTTTAGATAAATATACGGTGACAGTAAAAGAGGTTTCCCCGTACCCACAGAGCGAAAAGGCGATCGCACTTAAAGACTACATTGTTAAAATTGTTGTTAGCAAACCTTAGATGACCAACCTCTGACACGCTTTTTTCTGAAACAAAACACTCGGTCTCGCTTGTGAAAAATCCGGGCGTATGTAGTTTAACGTCAAAATCAACCAAATAAAATAATGTCTTACTTCCCTGCGTAGATACATTCTCATTATTTACTTATTTTTACATTGCCAGCCTAACGTAGTAGGATTGTTCAAGTGAAAGGGTACGCCTTGCAGGACGAATAGCCATCGATCGCTAGTAGGCACCCTAAAATAATGACAAAACTGTTTACCCGCGCCGAATTACTGAAAATAATCTTTATGCATTTGACTTAAATTAACCACTCTGATAAGTTTTTTATTATGCTTTTAACAGTGATTTAATTCGCTGCTTTACCATATGATAAATGTTGTGTAAAAAAGCCATCCGCCTTTGCCTTTCTTTTTTTATAAATTGTTCAGCATGCCAATTAGACCAAATCGAATTATCAAGGTATTGAAAAAATAAATCTTTATCAGGATGCTTACAACTATTGTGCCAAGGCTTATCCCTAGTTGCAAAATGAATAACGTCAGGATTTTTAATTAGCTGATTGAATACATCTTCTGTAAACGGACTATCTTGCCAAGATGAATATTCAAACAAAAATGGCATTTGATTCCATCTAGGTTCAAGTTCTCCCCATTTTCCTGCAAGAATAGCGTTCATACCATCTTGATCGTACCACCGCACATACTGTTTATTTCTTGTCAAATACTCAATTATTTTTTCAAAAATCTTATCTTCCCGCCATTTTTTGAGATTCATTACTAGAACCCCGGAATTAAAGTATTTAGATTCTGGAGAAATGCCAAGATATTGATAATTGATCAGTCCTTTTGGCGAAGATACATAAGGCGCTCCCATATCCTGTGCTGCCAAAAGATAATATTCTCCAATATCAATATTCCATAATTCCTCTATATTTCCTTGTACAATCACATCGCTATCAATGTAAATTGCCTTATTAAATTGCTTTGGTAATAGTTGAGGAATTAAAAGCCGATAGTAAGCGGCAGTTGGAAAGATGGATGAAGTTGGGGCATTTTTGAAGTGCTGTTTTTTGGGGTTGAGCCAATTGATACTGACTTGCTCAGATTTTAAGTTTTTTGTAATTCTCTGTTTATTGAGTTTACTAATTCCACCATCAATAATATATAGAACTAACTTGTGTTCACTTTGGAAATTGGCAATAACTGAGCGGGTAGCCGATGCTATAGGCATAGAGAAGTTATCATCAGCAGCACAAACAAGAACAATTAGTTTTTCGTTTGATAGGATTGTCATTATTGCATTTTTATATAATTTAGATTTTTGCTAATTTATAGATGCAGATACTTTAACATAATTACCGTATAAAATAATCACCGTATAAATACTCAAAATAACGCCTGTTTCTGGGGATGATGCTTTACATATTCCCGTAATTCCGCTTCAGTTAATTGCTGATCATCTAAATTACTCATTGGATGATTTCCTCTCTGTTACTCAAAATTTCTACTTGAATAGTTTGACCTATTAGCACTACTATTCGGGAGCATCTCACTTTCGTAAAAAGCCTTGTAAAACCTCACCCCAACCCTCTCCGTGGGTTCGGAGAGGGAGCAAGAATCTTGTTTATATCTGGTATATTTGCAGCCACTGAGATGCTCCCTACTATTCTTTGCGATCGCGTGTCGTATCTGGTAAGCTCAATCCTTTGTAGAAGGTTACTTACAGCCAAAACGCCAAGAAAAGATTAGCATCAGAGATTGTTCTGCCAGTCTAACGTAGTAGGATTGTTCAAGTGAAAGGGTATGCCTTGCAGGACGAATAGCCATCGATCGCTAGTAGGCACCCTAAAATAAGAGCAAAAGACGATTCCTAAAACAAGCACATTCCATGCGTATTTCTCTAAATTGGCTGCGCGAACTAGTAGAGATAAAACTTAGTCCAGAAGAATTAGCCGAAACCCTGACAATGGCAGGGTTTGAGGTTGAAGAGATAGAAGACCGCCGCACTTGGGCAAATGGCGTGGTTATCGGGAAAGTGCTTGAGCGTCAACCCCATCCCAACGCCGATAAATTAAGTGTTTGCCAAGTCGATGTCGGTGCAGGTGAGACTTTAAATATTGTCTGTGGCGCTGCCAATGTGAAGGCAGATATCTATGTGCCAGTGGCAACTACGGGTACTTACTTACCCAACATCGATTTAAAAATTAAACCTGCAAAATTGCGTGGTGTCCCATCTCAGGGCATGATTTGTTCTTTAAAGGAACTCGGTTTACCCACCGATGTAGACGGAATTCATATTTTTACCCAGGAAAATTTACCATTGGGTAGTGATGTACGTCCGTTGTTGGGTCTAGATGATGTCATTTTAGACTTAACTGCAACTGCCAATCGCGCTGATGCTCTGAGCATGGTAGGCGTAGCACGGGAAGTAGCAGCTTTAACTGGTGGAAAGTTGAGCATTCCTGAACCCGGTGAAGTCTCTATTACCAAAAGTGCCGGAAATTTAGCTTTAAAAATTGCCGATACCCAAGCTTGTCCTGCATACATTGGTACAGTAATTGAACAGGTAAAAATTGCTCCGTCTCCTGAATGGTTACAACAGCGTTTACGCGCTGCTGGGGTACGTCCTATAAGTAATGTGGTGGATATTACTAATTACGTTTTGTTGGAATGGGGACAACCACTGCACGCCTTTGATTGCGATCGCCTAAAATCAGTTGCAAGTAGTGAAAATTTAACCATCGGCGTTCGCTTCGCCAATGCTGGAGAATCCCTCAAAACCCTGGATGGACAAACTCGCACCCTATCAACCCAAAATTTGTTAATTACCGCTAACGACAGACCCGTTGCACTGGCGGGAGTCATGGGTGGTGAAGAAACAGAAGTCCATCAAGGGACTCAAAGCCTAGTTTTAGAAGCAGCTTTATTTGATTCCGTAGCAATTCGCCGTTCTTCCCGCAGTGTTGGGTTAAGAAGTGAGGCTTCTGGCAGATATGAACGGGGAGTTAACCGGGCTGAGTTGGAAATAGCTAATCGCCGCGCCTTATCCTTAATTAGCGAATTAGCTAGCGGAATTCTTGTCCAGCAGCAAATTGCCGACACCCGCCCCGATCCTTCTACCTGGAGTCGTTCTATCGCCCTGCGTTTAGACCGCGTTAATCAAATATTGGGGCCGATAGATTTAGGAGAGGATACAGGTGAACTTCAAGAACAAGACGTTGAGCGCATCCTGACTGCATTGGGATGTAAGTTAACTTCTTCAGAAAAAGATACGAACCATCAACCTACATGGTCAGTTTCTGTTCCGCCCTATCGTTACCGCGACTTAGAGCGAGAAATTGACTTAATTGAAGAAATCGCCCGCCTCTATGGTTACAACAAATTCTGCGATACTCTACCAGAAAAAGCAGAAGCTGGTTATCTGCCTTTAGATGAGGAATTGATTCGCAAATTGCGAGCTTTCCTCCGGGCTGAAGGGTTGACAGAATTAATTCACTATTCTTTAGTCAAACCAGGAGAAGACAGAAACATAGTACTGTCAAACCCCTTATTTGTCGAATATTCAGCGCTGCGAACCGATTTGATATCTGGGTTAATTGATGCCTTTCAATACAATTTAGAGCAGGGTAATGGTGCCTTGAATGGTTTTGAAATCGGGCAAATTTTCTGGCAAGAAGAAGACGGTTTGCAAGAAACAGAAACCCTGGCTGGGATTGTAGGAGGGGATATTTCTGTTGGCAAATGGTCAAAAAGTGGACGCGAAGAACCCATTTCCTGGTTTGAAGCCAAAGGCATTTTAGAAAGTGTATTTCGGCAACTTGCGTTGCAGGTAGAATTCCAACCCGATTGCCGAGATAATCGCTTACATCCAGGACGCACCGCTTCCCTGTGGATTCGGGGTAACAGGCTGGGTATTTTTGGACAACTCCATCCCCAACTGCGACGAGAAAAAGGCTTACCAGATTCCGTTTATGTTTTCCAGTTGGATCTAGATGTGCTTTTAGATTCTCTGGGAGAAGATGAAGTTCTGGTTCCAACATTCCAGCCCTATTCTACCTATCCAGCTAGCGATCGCGATATCGCCTTTTTCGCACCCGTGAAAATCTCAGTTACCGAAATTCAAAAAGTAATTACCAAAGCGGGTAAAGATTTGCTCGAATCTGTGGAATTATTTGATGAATATCGCGGCGAAAATGTCCCCGAAGGACAACGGAGTTTAGCATTCCGCTTAATTTATCGGGCTAGCGATCGCACTTTGATTGAGGCTGAAGTCGAACCAGTACACAATAAAGTCCGCGAAGCTTTGGTGGAAAAATTCGGCGTAAATCTGAGAAGTTAGTCATTTGTCATTTGTCACTTGTCGTTTGTCATTTGCTAGGAGTGAGAAATTAATCATTTCTTACTCTCCGATGCACTGGCTGCAAAATCTAAAATCCAAAATCCAAAATAGTCTTAGCTATGCCTAAATATGTACTCTGGGGAACTTACTGCGAAGATGTTCTCGAAAAACGCGCCCCCCACCGTCAAGCTCATTTAGACGGATTAGCAAAACAAAAAGAATCCGGTGTGCTGATTACCATTGGCCCCACCAAAGATGTCACAAAAGTTTTTGGGATTTACGAAGCCGAAGACGAAGCCACCGTGCGCGAGTTAATTGAAAATGATCCCTACTGGAAAAATGGCATTTGGACTGAATATTCTGTAAAAGAATGGATTCAGGCTTTTTAAATTAAGTTTGGGGCATTGGGCATGGGAGAATTAGCATCAACGTTGAACCTCTGAGCATCAACGTTGAACCTC
>NZ_DASQZC010000092.1:0-20036 GCF_035638895.1 Nostoc sp.
TTAACAAGAGAGGCAGGAGGCATGGAAAATACTGGCTTTTGCCGAAACCTTAGGGACTTCCAAATAAAAAAATATACAACTATTTATTGTGGGGTGGGCGTCTCGTCCGCCCATAGTCAAAGGCGGGCAAGATGCCCACCCCACAAGATTGGATAATTTATTTCTTGGAAGTCCCTTACATAAACACTGACTTTTCACGTCATGGAAAAACCTAACCCCATCCCCACGCAGTTGCAATGAGTAATAATACGTAGCAAAAATTACCTCAGAGAAACAAGAAAAGTTTAGTTGAAATCAATACCTGTTAAGGTGTAGTTCCAGTGTATTGAGCAACTTAGGCAAGTCCTTTTGAGAAACCTGACGTGTACCCGTCTCGACTGCATCAACCCAGGAAACGCTTTTCTCCATCGTTGTAGCGAAAAATGCTCTAGACCAGCCTTTTGCTTTTCTCGCTTCTCTAATGAGATTACCTGATACAGGCTGGATATTGTTTGCACTTAGCTGATTCGAGTCCAGGGTCAAGCGTTCCTGTACTTCTGCTGGTAAATGAAAACGCCATCTAGAATTGAGTATTTGATTCCAGTAACCTATAGGTCTTTTAGCAGTTTTGCTGCTTGTTAACCAAGCTGGGCCTGTTTCCACTTCTGCTTGCCATCCAGCTTCTTTGACAACTTTCAAATCAGTTTCCAAATCATCAGCCATTTGTCGCCTAAGCTGTCTGTCTGGTTCTGCTGTTGACACTTTGTCTTTGCCGTAAGCAATCTCCATCAGAGTCTTGCCCATTACACAATCCTGGAATTCCGGTTTGATTTGGAAGGTTAGCCAAACTAGCATTCTAGCCGCGCCAGCATTTTGTTTACCAATACTAAATAGTTTCTGTACGGTTTTCTTGGTAATAATTCCAGTGTGGTAGTGGTATTTAGATTTGTTGAGGAAGTATTTTGTCCATACTCCAGCTTGACCTATTACCTTTAAACCCACTAGCTTATTATTGCCAGCTTTATCTGTTTCAAAATCTCGTATTATGCTGATGTCCCAAATCTTTAAATCAGCAACAGTAAAAGCTCCAGCTTTCTCCTGTTTAGGCCATGCAATACAAGCTAGTACTTGAGCAGGTTGCCGTAGCAAGGAGTACAAAATACTCAATTTTTCATGCTTGCATAAGTCCCTGCGTTTCACAAGCCCTGTATATTCAAGTAGTTGCTTGTCATCAATTACAAAATTGCCTGACCAAGGCTTATCTAGGCTAGTTACTAAGGCACAGTAAATCAGGTGAATAGCACACGCCCTTGGGTCAAATTCGTCTATAACAACTAAGGCTGCTTCTTCTGCCAGTGTTTCTGGTTGTGGAGTTTCGGGATTATCTGTTACATAGTAAAAGATTTTTCCTTTTCCACTTTCAGCTTCTTTTTCGTAACTAAAAGTATTATTTATTTGATTCCATGACAGATTCATTTTTTGAGATAAGACTTCGGCAACTCCAGACAAAACTAGCGACAATGCAGCAACATTAGTCTTACTATCAGGAAATAAAGAAGCTTTTTTAAATTGTCGAGGTTTTGCTAAATGCTGGTAATTTAATAGTAAGCTTTGCTCAGATTTATTAACTCTGTCTTGAAGAGGAATTTGCTTTTTTAATTGAGTCGTTGGGTTTTCCAGAGATTCTTTATCAAGAGCAACATTAGTTTCCTTTGGATTTGGATTATGGGAAATGGTAATTCCCATAACCTGGTGAAATAGATGCAGAAGTTTACTATATAATATTTTTGCTAACTGTTTCATTTTCCTACCAATCTGCTGCTCACGCAAGTAATTTACAATGATGACATAAAGCCTAAGCTTATTCTAATTAACCTCGCTAGAATATAACTCTCAGCCGCTTTAAGTCGCTTTAAACAATTACCAACAATGCAAGAGATTTTCTACTAGGTGATACCAATCTAATAAAAAGTGGTCAAGTAAAAAAATTGATTTTTACTTGACCATAATTATCAGTGATGAGTTCAAGCTTTCACTGATTGTAATTACGAATTGCAGCTTTGCTGCTTGAGGTTACTAGCGGTACTGTTGGTCAGCCGGATCTCCATACGGGTCTTCGCTAGCTGGACGGACGTTACCATACTGCCCGGAATCTGCCGGATCGCCGTAGGGGTCTTGGCTAGCTGGGCGGACGTTACCATACTGCCCGGAATTTCCTTGGTTGCCTCTTTGCATCAACTTTTTCATAGCTAAAGCGGCGATACCAGCCATCGCTCCCTTCGCTAATGGATTGCTCATAATGTTACCACCTTGACCACCTGTAAAGTTCCCCGCAACACCACTCATAATTTGACTGAGTATATCTGGTTGTTGCTGGTGAACCCGGCCTGTCGCTTGAGCAAGATAATTTGGGTCTTGAAAGCGATCGTCTATACCATCTTGGTTTAGATCGGGAAAATTCAAGTTTGAAGAGCGCGTCTGCTGTTGAAGAGAGCGACCAAACTGCATCCGCTCTTGTGGTGACATCCGACTAAAAGCTTCTTGTGCAGATTCATGATAAAGGTCTGGAGGTAACTGTCTAGATACTTGCTGATAACGGTTTAAAACTTCTTCATCTGAGTATCCCTCATGAGGTAAACCTTGCTCATAGCGGTTGACAAAATTGCGGTAGTCATTTTCTGGAACCTCACCGCCACCGAAAATTTTTTCTAATATATTCATTTGTGGCTCCTAAACTGTGATTTCACTAAACTATCAACGGTAAAGTAATTACTTTCAATATATTAATTGTTATATCTTTTCAAAATCATCTATCAAAGGTTACTTTTACTTTGATAAAAGTATAACTATTAGTATATAAAACTCAGGGTTGAATTTTGAAAGCATCCTGAGACTCAAAATTCTGTTGTACAAAAATTAGAGTCCAAAATCTTTTCAACAATTAAATAGAATTTTTATATACTCGGATAAATTCTTAAAAAAGACTTTTATGAAAAAATATAATAATGCTTGATATTATACTTATGAGTATTATTAAGTTAAAATATGGAAAAAGTTTCTATTAAAAAATAGAATGACGGTTAAACGCCATCTATTTATAATCTGTACAAAAATTAATTTGTCGGAACAGTACCTGCACCCAAACTCCTTAAGTCTCGCCCTGTGGGACTGTTGTTATATCCTTGAAAGTCCCGGTATTGTTGTGCCTCCTGCTCTGTAACACGGATGCCTTCTTGTGGCGGTGTTACCCAGACAGGGCGGTTTTGAGCATCTCGATAGTAAACACGCCCATTCTTAGAAAGGTAGTGTTTCCCCTGCGCTCCCGTTCCTTGGGCATTCTTTCGCTGATTGTAGAGGTAGTAAAGTCCAGCAGCTCCTGCCAAGATTGCCACTTTTTGCCCTGTACTTAATCCCCTCCTAGCTTGGGGTTGATTTACGGGAGCGCGATTATTTAAATTTCTACCAACAGTATCGTCAATTGGAGGTGGCGCAGCATTTTGGGAACCTCCGCCGCAGCTTGAAAGCAGAGGGAGTGTTAGCAATGTTGAAAGAAATACTGTTGTTGTCAGCGAAGCTAATCTATTTGTCTTGATCATACACTTTCTCCTGCTAATTTAGCTGATGTGGTATAAGATAGGACTTACGCAAAGAGTGCTAAAAAGCTTAATTTATCGAAACCGCCAAGAACGCCAAGAGCCTACAGTTTTATGCAATGGTCAAGCAAAACTCAGTTTTTTACTTGACCAAAAGTTGAGATCCAGTGTATCCGCCACTATACTTTAGTTAACTTAAAGTCTGTGATTCTTCTCTGTCTAGAATTTGTTTTTTAAGCAAGCCAATTTCTGCTGCTAATTCTTGCCGAGTGGAATCTTTGAGCAAATAGCGGAAAGTAAACCAAATTGTGTAACCAAGTCCAATTAATTGGAGAAATGGAGAAAGTAGGGGAATATCATTTATGGCGTTAAGTACCGCTAGAAAAATCCTTAGTGCCGTAACTGTTATCACAAGCAACGCAAAGCTGATAAACAGCAACTTGTATTCTTGGTAGAATCTACCTATGTACTCAGGTATATTTGCCAAAAATATAGAAATCTGGCTACCAACTTTTTGCCATTGTTCTTCATTTTCCAAGGCGGGTGGCAACATTGCCAGGTTTCCAGGCTCTGAAGTTTTAAGTACTTCTATCTGGTTTTGGGAGGCAGTATCGACATACTGTTGCTGTAATTCTGTATCCATAATTATCTCCTGATTTTCTGTAATGAGAGCAGTTTTAAAGTTTACACTTTGTTATTATCAATTTTGGCAACGCTTGCTTTGCAACTAGATTTGTTACCCCTTAGCGGCACAGCTAATTTATTTGCAAACTTATTAAGACTTTAATAATATTTAGACATTTTTAGATTTTCTTCTCATCAATCTTTTGGCAGAGATTTTGTCTTCTAGAAGAGTGATATAGCAAGTATTACAACTTAACTAAATAAAGCTTTAACAATGTAAGGGTATTTGATTTAACTGTAAGGTGTTAATAAGCAGATCAAATTAGCTAAGTTTGATGCTGTGTATTGATTTAGTTAACTTTAGTTTTGAAATTTACTGCTAGAAACTAGTCACATAAATGCTAGAAACTAGTCACAGTATTACAAAAATTAGTTTAAATAAATTTTATAAATAGTAATACATTAATACTAAAAAGTTGTTTTATATCATACTTGTGGGTTATGAAAATATATTTAATTACTTCGATTGATTAAATATCAAGATAATTTAACTCAATCCTTGGAGAGAAGATGTTTATAAACTAAATTGTGTAATTTATAAAAAGATACAGCAAGATTTTAAGGAATAAAATAATGTCACTCCAAAAAATAAGTGAATTTGATCCAGACTACCATAATACTCTTGAAGGTAACGACATCAAAGGAATGGGTGTGTATGTTCAAGGAACTGATGAGAAGATTGGCACAGTAAATGATGCTGTAGTAGATGATCAAGGAGCATTCCGCTACTTAATTGTTGACATAGGCTTTTGGATTTTTGGCAAGAAAATCTTACTACCAGTAGGTAAATCGCGTATTGACTCTACAGCAAACCGTGTATATGTCGTTGGCATAACAAGAGAGCAAGCGGAAAATTTACCTGAATATCAAGAGCATACAACGCTTGACTACGACTATGAACAACAGGTGCGTGGAGGATATCGCACACCGTCTGTAGAAAGTTCAGCTACGCTAGGATCGGTAGCTGGCGGCAGTACTCCTAGTCCTGACAGCTACACCTACGCAGACGACGCGGATCTGTATGATGTCAGCGCTCACGAAGATCAAACCTTTAAACTCTACCAAGAAAGGCTAGTTGCTAGTAAACAGCGCCGGAAAAGCGGAGAAGTAGCGATTAGTAAGCGTGTTGAAACCGAAACTGCAAGAGTTGCTGTTCCAGTGGAAAAAGAGCGAGTCGTGATTGAGCGAGTGACTTCTCAAGACACAGGCAAAGTTGTGTCTGCGGAAGCGGCTGACTTCCGTGGGGGCGAGGTAGCACATATAGACCTCTATGAAGAAGTTCCAGACATCCAAAAAGAAGCTTTTTTGCGCGAAGAAGTCAAAGTGCAGAAAGTTGTAGACAAAGAAACCGTTGAAGCTCAAGAAACCATTCGACGCGAAGAATTAGATGTTGATACTGATGGAACTCGAATAGAGAATAAAACTGACCGGGGTTAACCTACTTAAACTACAAAGGTGATTGCATTTGAGTTAGTAGGAGTGGGTTTTCTACCTACTTCTACTCAAAATTACTTTCAGTAGATTGATATTGCAGAAAAGTCATTAGTTTAGATGAGGTGGTAAATTGAAAATAATTCAAAAGTTTCGTCGGGTTTTAACAGCTTTAGTCTTGGTATTAGTACTAACAACAACTGCCGCCTGTAGCGGTACTGTTCAAGCTAAACAACCAACTCAATTACCGTCTGGAATCAGTCATAGTGCCGACTATGCCTTGTTGTCACGCGGTAACAGTGTACAGGGTCAAGATTTTGGGAACTGGGTTGTCAGCACAGCCAAAGGAATTGTCCAAGATGCTTATGTGCGTGACAACAATAAGTTAGGTGTCGTGATTGCGCCTCAAGTTCGTCCAACCGAAGTGCGACCATTAGCAAAATCCTTAGTTCAAGGTTTTCACAAAAATTTCCCCAATCAAGACTTAAAAGTTTTGATGTATGCACCAGACAAAAAACTGATTTTGACGGCTCAGTATGATGTGCAATCTCAGCAAGTTGAGTATAAATAGGAAGTCATTTTTTGGAGAAAACCTGAGTTAATTCAGTTGATAGCAAGTATAAAAAGGAGACATTTAAAATGAGCAGCAGTGATAAGTATAAACGCGAAATTCTGAATGACTTAGCGCATGGTAATACAGAATCTTTAGATGATGTTTCATCTGACCCAACCAAGGAATACCAAAATTTTGATGATTTTGCTCAACGCTCATCCCACGAAGAACGTCGTCAATTATTTGGTCGGTCTTTCAACCATAACAGCATTTCTCCCAGCCAGATGGAGCCAGAACTTCAAAAGGCGATCGCTCAGATTAAACCTAACGAACGGGATGATGTTGCCCGGGCATTTTTCAAACACTTAAAGCAAAGAGGTCTAGACGAGCGCCATCTGGAGCGAGATTTGGGACTTTCTACCCACAACCCTAACCACATAAGTGCAGATGACCTCAGCAAGGTGGCATCTTTCACATATCATAGCCATCCTGACATCTTCCACGAAGTGATGGCAGAACAACCAGCAATTCTTAAGTTTCTCAGTAATCCAATGGTGGGTGCAGCTTTAGGAGCGATCGCCTCTAAATGGTTTGGTCGTCATAAGTAATATCATGTCCGGTTAAAGACTTATCATTAAGACTGCAAGGGAGCAGGGGGAGAAAGGGTTTTCAGGTTTTTGCACAGATAGTCAAGAACACCAAAATCTCCAATTTAGTGGCTTGCAATTTAGATAAAATGTGAGCCACTATTTTTT
Source organism: Nostoc sp. (assembly GCF_035638895.1). Lineage (GTDB taxonomy): Bacteria > Cyanobacteriota > Cyanobacteriia > Cyanobacteriales > Nostocaceae > Nostoc. The sequence continues at coordinate 6,996 of NZ_DASQZC010000092.1, forward strand.
ATTCCAACCTCCTGCCTCATTCACACAAGGCTAACAGCTGTCTCTAACATTCGTATTGTCCCAAGTTCGGCATTTATTTCCACTTCTACACCGATTGGTAAAGTAAATTTATCCTTAATATGACCAATCATTGAACCGTACCAAGCGGGAATGCCTAAAGGAAGTATGTGTTGTTGCAATACTTGCATTAATGTAAATGATGGTTGATCTCCAAGACTACATTTAGTGCATTGCCCAAAGATAAAGCCAGCAATTTGATTAAGTATCCCAGCAGTTTTTAATTGCGTCAGCATCCTATCTATACGATAAACATCCTCGCCAACTTCTTCTACAAACAAAATGCTTTTGTTCCAAGAAGGTAGGTAAGGTGAACCTACCATTGCTGATAGCACTGACAAGTTTCCACCCACAAGTTTACCTCTCGCCTTTCCCGGTGCTATTATCTGCATCCGCACTTCGCTAGGGTTGAGATTTTGCATAGTCACCGCTTCACCATTAAATAGGATGCGCTTGAAGTAATCGACTGTAAATTGATTCCAGGTAGATGTAGCAACTGGCCCATGAAAAGTAATCATTTGACTACGGGCATTAATTGCTAACAACAGTGTTGTAATATCGCTGTAACCGATGATAATTTTCGGATGGGAGCGGATTAGCGAGTAGTTGAGTAGGGGTAAAATGCGATTACAACCCCAACCACCACGCATGGGAATAATTGCTTTTATGGTGCGATCGCTAAACATCAAGTTTACATCCTGGGCGCGATCGGCATCTTTACCCGCTAAATAGCCGTAACGGTCTAAAATATGCTTCCCTAGCTTGACTTTTAACCCTAACTGTGAAAGTGATTGCTGCGCTGCTTCAATGTCTTTAGCGTCGACGATACCCGCAGGGGAAATCAATCCTACGGTATCGCCTGCTTGCAGGCGGGGCGGCTTGCTGCTGGTGTTTGCAGATGGCTTACCTTGGGCGGTAAGTGGTGATATCTGGGTGGCTAGTGTAGTTAGTCCACAGGTTGTGATAAATTGCCGACGCTTGATATTCATAACCATTAAGTTGGGAATTAGGGATTGTTTTTCTAATACCTAGTACCCAGTTTTGTAAAGAGTAGTTATAGCACAATACAGTTCAGTTAGCGCCAAAAACCTTAAACTGCGTAGGTTGAATATATCTTTACTAACTCCTATAAAAATGGGCGAATCACAAGCGATTACTTGCACCTCAACAGCATTTACTGATGAGCATGAGTTGCACTGCAAGCTATATGTTTCTGCCACGAACCGCGATCGCCAGCAGGTACATTAGCTGTAAGTACGACCTCTCCCTTTTCGTTTACTGCCCATCCACTTGCTTCTACAATACCTTCTGCTGTGGTGGTGGTAACTGCCCTAGTAGTAACAGGTGGATTGCTGCGTAGGCGTAGCCCGCCGTTGGCATCGCTCCTAGGTTTGAGCGACACCCAACCTACTTCTACTGTGCCGCTTGGGAGAATATCCTTGCTAGGATTAGGAGGTAAACCGCCGCGTCCGGTAATGATAAAGCTGCTTTGAGCATAACCTGGACTATCGCAGACTTGCACTACTTCAGTTTCTACACCTATTGTGGGTAACTCAACTAAGCCACTGTTGGGGTCGATACCAGGTGTATTAAGTTCTACAGTGCCTTGTCTACCAAATTCTGAACTAGCAGTGATGTCACTCAAGCGAGTTGGACTTTCACGAAACTTAATACCATAAATGCCATTCGCTTTTATATTCACTCTCCCACCTGCACCTGAAAAAGCATTAGCGCTTATGTCACTGTTTTCTTCGGGGATAGCAACAATAAATTTAGATTTAATATCGATACTACCACCATCTCCACCCTGTTGTGCTGTACCTGCACTAGTGGAAATTTTACTACCACGGCGCAGCAGTAAGAGGTCTTCTACTGATAGAGTAATGTTTCCTCCATTACCCGATGTCGTTTGCGAGGTAATACTTCCCTGGTCAAGACTGAGAGAGCTTGTTTGTACTTTAGAATCACCTGCTCTTCCAAGTCCTGTGCTGTTACTGGTTATCTGTGCGCCATTTTTGATAGTCAACTGCCCAGTTTCAATCGTTAAATTCCCAGCGTCTCCCACGCCTGTGGTTTCAGTTGTTAAGAGGGTGGGCATCTGACGGTCGGCTGAGGTGCCATTTAGCTCTATAGAGTTAGAAGCATTCACCGTTACGCTTCCTCCTCGTCCCTCGCCCGCAGTACGGGCAGACACAAATGCTCCATCTAGGACTTGCAATTTCTCAGTTTTAATTGTCAATTCTCCGGCAGATCCAGTACCTGTGCTTCCAACAAGCAAGCCGCTTCTGTCCTGACCATTTGCCGATGTTCCAATCAGTTGCACTGATTCAGAAGCGGTCACACTCAACGTCCCTCCCGACTGAGCCGAACCTAAATTGGAAGCTGAGGCTCTTGCCCCATCCCGGGCAATAAATAAGCGAGTTTCAATCGTCAAATCTCCAGGTTTGCCGGAACCTTCCCCCAAAGCAAACAGACCACTAGGTATCGGATTATCAGCTGATGTTGATGTTCCAATCAGTTGCACCGAATCAGAGGCTTTTACAAACAACAGCCCTCCTTGTCCAGAACTAGTTTTAGCACTAGCAGTTGAGACTAGTGCCCCACCCTGAACAATCAATTGCCCAGTTTCAATGCTCACCGAACCAGCATTTCCGGCACCATCAGTCTGAGTTATTATACTGCTAAAATTCGCACCATCAGCCGATGTTCCACTTAGTTCCACAGAATCAGAGGCTCTTACAGTTACAGTCCCCCCCCGTCCGGAGTTAAAAGTACCAGCTGCTATCTCTGACCCATCCCGGATAATCAACTTCCCAGTGTCAATCGTCAAATTTCCACCAGTTCCGACACCAGAAGTTTCAGCTAACAGGCGGCTTGCTCCAAGGACTTCCACCAACTCGGAGGCACGGACGGTAAGTGTCCCTCCTGGTTCCGCTCCTGTGTTATTAGCTAGAATCTGTGAACCATCAGTGATTGTGACACGTCTACCCTGTACTTGGATATCGCCGGTGCCTAGTTGAGAACCGCGACCTCGTCCAAAACCGGTTTCGACTGTAGCTCCTTTGGTGAGAGATACGTCTGCTAGCACTACATTATCAGGAAAACTCAAACGCAGATTTTTGTCATCTATATTCAGCCCTACCGTTCCTTCTCCTGCTAATCCTCCCAATTCCACTCGACCATTGAGAACGGACAATTTCCCCCCTTCTAAGTTCACATCACCACCTACCAACAACAAACTTTGATTGGCAGAAAGTTGCAGACCTGCTGTAGATTGATTGGTAATCGATTTGGCAATTTGATTGAATAGCAAAGCTGAAGGATTGATCGTTAGGACTGGGGGAGAATTAGGAGCCGAGGCACTGAACAAGCCTTGTTCACCAAACCCGATGGCATTTGCTGTTGTTGCTAGAAACGAACCTCCTATAGTAAGTTGGGCATTCGGCCCAAAGATAATCCCATTGGGATTAATCAGGAACAGGTTAGCACTACCACCAAAAACACCGAGCGTGCCGAAAATCTCGGAGCGGTTACCCCCTGTCACGCGACTAATAATATTTTTAATACCAGCAGAAGGATTAATGAAAAATAAGGCTCGTCCTCCTTCTTTAACGTTGAACTGCTCAAAACTGTGGAATAAATTGGCACCGCGAGGTGTTCCACCGTCTATCCGGTCAAAGTTAGGAGCTAAAGGTGTAACAATAGAATTTTCTTCTAAGGTGTTATCGGGTACTATCTGGGCTAGGGCACACTCGTTGGCTCCAGCAATCGCCGCAACTAAAGCCAATAAGCTTACTAACCTCAATTGCAACCACTGATAAAATAAGCTTTGAGAGAACACGGAAAAAGTCTCCTTAAAGGATATTTGTAAAGTTTTTATCAAGTTACTTGATTATTAAAGATGAAACTGAGGAAATTTTCGACAGCAAAGAAAAATAGTAGCCATACTCAATTAATACCCCGCAAGAGAAATTTTCTAAGTGGGGTTATTGTTTTTGGAGTGGCTGTAGCATCTAAAATTTGGGTTTGGTTAGGCACTATAAGACCAAGCTAATTGAAGAGGTTAGACCCTCAGAGATAAGCTCAATATCGAGACTGGGTATGAAATTAGGCTTGTTCTCAAGAGTAGCGAATTGGCTTCCCTGGAAGGACAAGCCACCAGTGTTGCTGTCGTAACTGAACTGGTTAGTGGAAGTAGCACCAAACCCAAATGTGGAAATCTGAATTTTGTCGTGCAAGTTGCTGAAGTCCTTGATGATGTCAATGTCTTCAGACCTGAAGTTGAAGACAAATGTATCAGCACCAGCATCGCCTGTGAGTGTGTTGTTACCAGTACCGCCTTCTAGAGTGTCATTACCAGAACCCCCATTTAAGAAGTCGTTACCAGCATCGCCAACAAGTGTGTCGTTACCAGCCGCACCAACCAAAATGTCGTAGTCCCCATAGCCAAGCAAGTAGTCATTGCCATCACCGCCAACCAAAAAGTTGTGACCGGCATTCCCCTCAATTCGATTGTCCAGGGCGTTGCCTATGCCACTAATATCGGCGCTACCTGTGAGAACTAAGTTCTCTAGGTTGTCATCCAAGTTGTAGTTGAACGAAGACTCAACCGTATCGGTTCCTTCATTCAAGTATTCTATAATCTTATCGATGAAAGAATCGGGGAGTGTATTGTCTATAGAAGTCTGGTTTCCGGCTACAAGAGTAATATAAGTATCGTTGCCAATTCCACCAATTAGAGTATCAAAACTGTCACTACCATCAAGGATGTCATCCCCTTCTTCGCCATACAGTAGATTGCCACTTTCGTCTTCTCCGCCATTCAAATAATCATTGCCCAAACCACCGTACAGTTCATCTCGGTTTGCACCACCGTTAAGACTGTCATTGCCTGGACTACCATACAAAAGATCGTAGCCATTGTTGCCATACAGTACATCGTTGCCTTCCAAACCATAAATATACTCGTCAGCCGAGGCTCCTTGAATTGTGTCAGAATCTGTGGTGCCGTAGATGGATTCGGTTTTATATGAAATAGAAAAAGCGGGCCCAGGGGAAACTACGTTTACAAATATATCTACGTGGTTACGGTTGTAATTCACAGGGTCAATAGTGATAACCTCACCCGAGGAGGAGAAGTTTTTAATGATATCAAAACCATCAGTACTATATACGTACAAATCCTCAGAAGAACTAAGAAAGAGGATATCAATTACATTGTTGAAGACAAACTCATCAGCACCACTAAGACCATTGAGAGTGTCATCACCTAAATCGCCGAAGATGGAATCAGTTTCTGGAGTTCCAGTCAGATTGTCGTTACCAGAAGTCCCGTTAATAAGTGTCATGTCCATCGCTCCTTGTCAAACTATGGTTCAGTGCAGAATTAAGTTAATTTAACGTGAGCGCGAACTCGCTACCGCTGTGCTGACGTAATTCGTAATTCTCAATTAATACTCAGTCTAGAAATTCTCTAAGTGGGATCATTGTTTTTGGAGTGTAGTGTCTAAAATTTGGGTTTGGTTAGGCACTACAAGACCTAGCTAATTGAAGAGGTTAGACCCTAAGAAACAAGCTCAATATCAAGACGGGGTATGAAATTAGGCTTGTTCTCAAGAGTGGCGAATTGAGTTCCCTGGAAAGACAAGGCACCAGTGTTGCTGTCGTAACTGAACTCGTTAGTGGAAGTAGCGCCAAACCCAAATGTGGAAATCTGAATTTTGTCGCTCTGCAAGTTGCTGAAGCCCTTGATGATGTCAATGTCTTCAGACCTGAAGTTGAAGACAAATTTATCAGCGCCAGCATCACCTGTGAGTGTGTTGTTACCAGCACCGCCAATGAGTGTGTCGCTACCAGAACCTCCATTTAAGAAGTCGTTACCAGCACCGCCTTCGAGGGTATCGTTACCAGCCGCACCAACCAAAACGTCATAGTCCCCATAGCCAAGCAAGTGGTCATTGCCATCACCGCCAATCAAAAAGTTGTGACTGGCATTCCCCTCAATTCGATTGTCCAGGCCGTTGCCTATGCCATTAATATCGCTGCTACCTGTGAGAACCAAGTTCTCTAGGTTGTCACCCAATTTGTAGCTGGACGAAGACTCAACCGTATCGGTTCCTTCATTTAAGTATTCTATATTGGTAAACTGATCAAAGATTTGATTCTCCAGAAGCCGCAATTTATCAAAAGTAATATAAGTGTCGTTGCCAGTTCCACCAATTAGGGTATCAAACCCCTGACTGCCATCAAGGATGTCATCGCCTTCCTCGCCATACAGTACATTGCCACCGCCGTCTTCTCCGTCTCCGCTATTCAAATAATCATCGCCCAAACCACCGTACAGTATGTCAGAATTTGCACCACCGTAAAGGCTGTCATTGCCCGGATCACCATACAGCATATCGTAACCATCGTTGCCATACAGTACATCGTTGCCTTTCAAACTATAAATAATCTCGTCTGCCGAAGTCCCTTCAATTGTGTCAGAACCTGTGGTGCCGTAGATGGATTCGGTTTTTCCTGGACTAAATAGTTGTTTGATATTATTCCCACGTGCATCTGTATCTATATCTACATGGTTATAGTTGTAATTCACAGGGTCAATACTGATAACCTCACCCGAAGAGAAGTTTTTAATGATGTCAAAACCATCAGTACTATAAACGTACAAATCCTTAGAAGAACCAAAAAGGAGGACATCAATTACATTGTTGAAGATAAACTCATCATCACCACCAAGACCATTGAGAGTGTCATCACCTAAATCGCCGAAAATGGAATCAGTTTCTGGAGTCCCAGTCATATTGTCGTTAGCAAGGGTACCGTTAATAGGCGCCATGTCCATCACTCCTTGTCAAACTATGGTTCAGTGCAAAATTAAGTTAATTTAAAGTGAGCTTCCAAAGAACGGGATTTGTTATGCCTTAAGAAAAACGGCGTTGCTGAATTGAGGTATGAACTTGGATGTAGAGACGTAAAATTTTACGTCTCTACAAGGATTTTCACCACAATGCACAATCTTTCATACCGCAATCAGCAACGCCAGAAAAACAATCTAGTTTTCTAAGAGTTCGACGGGTTGAAAAAGGTACAAAAAAATCCGAGACTGTAATTACATGAAAAAAAGGGTGTCTAGAGGTTGTTTGAAAAGTGGTTGGCTGTGATTTCAGGTACTTATTTATCCGCCCTAACCCCTTAAAAAGGGAGGAACCGGAATAAAAGTCCCCCTTTTTAAGGGGATTTAGGAGGATTTAGAACGTTTTGCTACCGATAATAAGGACTTTTCAAACATCCTCTAAAGCAGCGCCGTTGTTAAGAACAGAAAACTCCCCAAAGCTGTAAAACAAATTACTTCTTGGTTGCGTTCCTCTAGTGATATTGAAGATGTTACCATTCCTTGTGACAGTGGAGTTATTAGGCAAGCTACCATCCGGGGTAATTTGGGCAAAAACTCTATCTTGTAAAGAAGCAATTAACACAGTTGCCACCACAAACCTACTACACCAACGCCGACAATTGTTGAGTTACCCCTGACACAGCGCCCCCAAGAAATCAGTAACTCCACCATGTGACCAGGGCAGCCGCATCATGTCAACAAAATGTCCTAATTCTCAATAAGCTCAAAAATAGTCGCATTAATTGCTGCTTATTGACAGAGATTTAGGCAATCGCTTTGAGTCTCCTGAACCAAACTAAATGAGAATCCTGATTTTTTCGTTAGTTCTTAACTCTGGTTGTGATCAAGAGTAATTTAGATGCGTTTGCCCTGTTTATTTATGCCATCCTTTACTAACTCCTCGCGAGTTAATTAAATTTTCACCAAAAATTAGCTTTTTGTTAATTAAATCTTAATTATAATATGGAGATTAGTCTATTTATCATAAGCTTTATATTGTATTGATAAATATCGACAATTGGATCATTCATTAGATTGATAACTAAGAAATTAAATCATAAGTTATCCTTGCCTTAATTATTCCTTAACCAAAAAATATTAGTAATATTAATCATAGACATCTAAATGTCAAAAAATGGCAAATACAGTGGCTATCGAAGTTAGTAATCTCTCGAAGGTTTTCAAAGGTAAGACAGCGCTTAAAAAGTTATCTTGCACAATTCATGAGGGAGAAATGGTTGCGCTTATAGGTGCATCTGGCTCAGGGAAATCTACCCTTTTACGGCATATTAATGGCTTACATATTGGAGATTCAGGGACTGTTTATATTTTTGGGTCAGTCCTACAGAGTATGGGGAAAGTACACTCTAAAATTAGGTATTTACGAAGTCAGATAGGTTGTATCTTTCAACAGTTTAATTTAGTTAATCGGCTAACAGTTATCGAAAATGTTCTCGTTGGTAACTTAGCAAGATTGTCTATTTTACGTTCAACATTACATTTATTTACCAAAGAAGAAAAAGTCCAAGCTCTTGCTGCATTAGAGCGGGTAGGCATTCTTGAACACGCTTATAAACGGGCATCTATGCTTTCTGGAGGGCAACAACAACGAGTGGCGATCGCTCGTTGTTTAGTGCAAGGAGCGAAAATCATCCTCGCAGACGAACCAATCGCCTCTCTAGATCCTGAATCAGCGCGTAAAGTTATGGAATTGCTCGTGCAGCTAAATCGCCAAAGCGGAATTACTGTAGTCGCTTCCTTACATCAGGTTCAAATGGTACGTAGTTACTTTGATCGAGCGATCGCTCTCAAAGATGGAGAAGTAATGTTTGATGGTGCAACCACAGAGATGAATGATCACAAACTCAATGAACTTTATGGCACAGCTGCCGAAGAACTCATTATGAGAGGACACGGTGAATTGGTAGTGTAACCCCAAAATAGAGAATTTTTACTTACATCTCACAACTAAATTTATGGACAGAAGGTTATTTATTCAGCAGGCTTCTTTGTTTACTATAACTTTGGCAACTGCCAAGATACTTTCAGCTTGTACTTCTAATGCTGATAATAGTACTGCAGCAATTAAAGAAATTAATTTTGGTGTTCTGTCTACAGAATCTCAAGCTAATCAAAAACCAATTTGGGAACCTTTTGCTGCTGCTATGTCTCAGCAAATTGGGATTACCATAAAACCCTTCTATGTTACACAGTATGCAGCAGTCATAGAAGCTATGCGCTTTGGTAAAGTTCAAGCAGCTTGGTTGGGCGGTAAATCTTATATTGAAGCAGCAAAAATTGCTGATGTAGAAGCTTTTGCTCAAGTTGTAAGTGCAGATGGCGGTAGAGGCTACTATTCTCATTTAATTACTAATAAAGATAATCCAATCACTGCGGAAGCTATAGCAGTAGGTGGCGATAAATATGTGATTCAAAATGCCGCTAAACTCACCTTTGCTTTTAATGATCCTAATTCTACCTCTGGATTTTTAGTTCCTAATTATTATATTTTTACGAAAAACAACATTGATCCTAAGAAAGTTTTTAAACGCTTGATTTTTGCTGGTAATCATGAAGCTTGTGCTCTAGCTGTAGCTAATAAACAAGTAGATGTAGCTACTGTCAGTAATGAAGCATTAAGTCGTCTAGAAAGTACTAATCCTAAAGCCAGACAGAAAATTGAAATTATTTGGAAATCACCTATCATTCCCAGTGATCCCATTGTTTATCGTCGGGATTTACCAAATGATATCAAAAAGAAGTTGCAAGACTTTTTCTACAACTACAAAGATGCAAAAGTTTTAACACCATTTAAAATTTCTGGTTTTGCACAGGCTGAAGATAAAAATTGGCATACAATTCGAGAACTAGAAATTGCTAAAAAAATCCAAGAGACTCAAGCTAAAGAAAATCTTAGCGAACAAGAAAAGCAGCAAACGATAGCAGAACTAAATCAGCAACTCAAAGGAATTAAATAAAATTAGATTTATAGGTAGTAAAAAGTGCGCCCACGAAATCAGATAATTACTTACGCATCTCCTAATGCAACAGCAATGTTAGAGAAAGAAGCAAAGCTTGTAACTACCCAAAAAGTTTTGTTTCTTTTAGTGATTGCTGCTGTATTGATTTTTGCCTATACTCAAAGTGAGTTAAATTTCCCTGTACTTCTACAACGGGGAGACAACATGGTGGAATATATACGTTCATATTTTCCACCAGACTTTAGCGATTGGAAGTATTATTTTTCAGAAACACTGGTTACTATCTCAATGGGAATTTGGGGAACTTTAATGGCTGCGATCGCAGCTGTTCCTTTATCTATCCTAGCATCTAATAATATTTGTCCAATATGGGTTGTTCAACCAACACGTCGCCTATTAGATGCTATGCGTGCGATTAACGAAATTGTCTTTGCACTAATCTTTGTAGTCGCTGTTGGATTGGGGCCATTTGCTGGAGTTTTGGCATTATTTATTCATACTGCCGGTATTCTAGGTAAGCTATTCTCAGAAGCAGTAGAATCAATTGAGTCAGGGCCTGTAGAAGGAATTAGAGCTACTGGTGCAAGCCAGATTCAAGAAGTAATTTATGGAGTGATTCCTCAAGTAATGCCTTTGTGGACTTCTTTCATTCTCTACAGATTTGAGTCAAATGTGCGTTCTGCTTCTGTGTTAGGAATTGTTGGGGCTGGTGGTATTGGTGTTTCGCTCTATCAGAGTTTTGGTTCATTTGAATACCAAAAAGTCTGTACAATTCTTATTATTTTGATTGTTACTACTGGTGTTATTGATTTACTCTCTGCAAAGGTTAGAGGGTGGTTAGTTTAGTATGATTAATGACTGTTGACTGGTAAATGTTAAGTATTATCTGACTTTCTTTTAAGTGAGTTAAGATAAGCGTTTAGTTTAGGTGACAATTCATCTATAATTGGTTTGATTATATTTATTTGCTCTTGAGTCAAAAGTTTTGGCTTATAAGCTAGCCTTAACCAATGCCTTGTTTCATTTAGAGAACCTCTAGCAATTTTTATAAATCTTTGATTATCCTGTAAATTATAACGACCGTTCCCCTCTGCGATATTAGCACCTATACTGTCTGCTGATTTGACAATTTGTTTCCCAATTGTATCTTTTGCAAAATAATCCCATTTCTGTACAATAAACCAAATTTCATTCGCTAGATTTTCTGATAATTGGTAAGCTCGTAAATTTTGGAAGGTTTCCATCAGTCACCAGTCATCAGCTAACCGCTAAGTCATTTTCAAAAAATAACTCCATGCGATCGCCCCGTAGCCGAGTTACCCCATATTCAATAACATTACCTGTTTCATCGACGTTCACCGACTCCGCTAATAGGATGGGTTGATTGAGGGATAGTTGTAGCCACTTTGCATCTTGAGGCTGGACTAAACGAGCAGAAACGCAGGTACTACGGCGGATATGATCGCATCCATATAGCTGCTGTAAAAACTGAGATATTGATTGCTGTTCTTGCAAAATTTTGATATTTTTCGGCTCCAAGAAATCTGGAAATCGCTTGAGGGGAAAATACCCAGTACCCACACTAATAGGTTCTTCATTCGCTAAACCTAAACGTTCAATTAACGCTACAGGCTCACCATAAGGAATCTCTAATCCTTTAGCGATCGCATCATCGGCAGGTACTTCTAAAACACGCAGCAGTTGAAACCTCACTTGCCAACCCTGTGCTTTCAACGTTTGGTTATAACGCACTCGCTTACCAATCGCATAGCGGATGGTTTTAGCCGCTACAAAAGTTCCGCGTCCTCGGTCAACTCGTAACAATCCCTCGTTTTTTAGGAGGGCGATCGCTTGTCTGAGGGTATGGCGATTAACTGCAAACTGTTCTGCTAACTTGGTTTCCGTCGGTAGTTGTTCCCCAATCTGATAAACCCCCTGATGAATATTTTGTCGCAGTTGGTCAGCAATCTGGGCATAAATCGGCATTATTTCCTTCATGTATCAATATTAGATTGTCAACTTGTCATAATTGCGTTAATCTACTTTTATCTAGATGTCTAGACAAGTTAAGAAGAGTTTAAAATAAAATACCACAAACCAACTTATGCCTACTGTGATGCACCGACAAGCATGGATGGCAACATTAGCTAAAGCCGAGTTAGAGCTATTAGAAAAACTGGTAAACACATTAGATAATTTGCCCAACTATAGCTTTTTACGCTGCCCAGAGATTGGTCTAACAATGGTGCGGGGACGCGCTGGGGGTACAGGAGAGCCATTTAACTTAGGAGAAATTACCATGACTCGCTGTGTTGTGCAGTTAGAGAGCCAAGGAGATGAAGTAATCACTGGATTTGGTTATGTCGCAGGGCGATCGCACCGTCATGCAGAACTAGCTGCTGTTTGTGATGCTTTACTACAAACTCCAAATTGGCACGAGCAGATTCAGGCTGAGGTAATTCAACCCTTGCAAGTAGAACACCAAAAGCAGCAGGAACTCAAGCAGCGTCAAGCAGCCGCCACTAAGGTCAATTTCTTCACAATGGTGAGAGGCGAAGGGTAAATCAATTAAAAATTAAAAATTTGGATTATTGATTAATGTCAAATATAGTTACATCTTTACCTGGTTTTCAAGACTCAATTCATGATGCCCAGAGGACATTTCGGGCGTTGCTTGATGCTAATGCTCGACCGGGGACATCTTATTGGATAACTGCTGATATGAGTGTGCCTTTGGGTTTAACACCTGCTTGTGGAGCTGCTTGTTTGACGTTGCTGGATTTGGATGTTGTGGTATGGCTACAGCCGAGTTTTACAGATCAAGTGAGAGCTTGGTTGTTGTTTCATACTGGCTGTCGCTTCACACAGTACCCAGAGAAAGCTGACTTTGCCTTAATTCAAGATTTGGCAGGGTTGGAAGAATTATCTATTTTTAGCTGGGGGACAGCAGAAAAGCCGGAAGCCTCAACAACACTATTGATACAAGTGGAAAGTTTTGAGATGGGGCAACCTGTGATGTTGACGGGGCCAGGAATTTTAGACCAGCAAGCGATGTCTAACGACAAGCCGCTACGCGTCTACGCCCCGACACTTCCCCTCCATTTTTGG
>NZ_DASQZC010000093.1:0-19202 GCF_035638895.1 Nostoc sp.
CTGCCAAGCTTTGCGGTTTTCTTGGGTGAGATAATAAGCAGCCGCATAAGCATTAGCTAATGCACAAGTGGGATCTGCTGCAATTGCTTGTAAAACTGCTGTTTCTGCATCTTTACCATAACCAAGCATCTGATCGATAAAGTGGTTAATTCCTGCGATCGCATTGGCTGAATCTGTTGTAACTACTAGTCCTTGTGCATCTTTAAGCATTATTAATTTCTTGCAGCAGATTTGTGAAGCAATTCATAAACCACGGTAAGTCTATAGGAATAATGGACTTACATGTTAGAGTATGTCATGGCTACGATAAAATTGCAAGGATTAAACTACTGTAAATCTACAAAATAACCGGATTTAATTTTTGTAAAGGTATTTCAGGGAACTCCCTTGTCTCAAGATATTAATGGCATTCTTAAAATTTCTGACTCATCCTATTGACAAAATATTTAAGAGATCGAATGAAACAGCCCTGCCTTTTTAAGGAGTTTGGCGGATCTATAGGACTAATAATTTGATTTCTAAAAAAGCTCTGTACAGATCGAAAAGCCTAATTCCTTATTCCCCACTCCCCGCCCACGTAGATAATTTCAAAAATCAAATAATACGATTCCTATCTTATGGGTAAGTGCTATGAGTTATAAACTGATTTTTGGGCAGACTACATTTAATAAATAACTGATTTGACAAGAGTTGATCAAGTATGAATACAGCAGTTGAGCCGATGGACAAGCTTTTGAACTATCGAATTAGCGAACAACTTTATGCAGGCTCTAGAACCTTAGTTTACCGTGCAATTCGAGAGGCTGATCAACTTCCGGTGGTAATCAAACTGCTCCAAGAGGACTATCCTACCTTCAACGAACTGCTGCTATTCCGTAATCAGTATACTATCACTAAAAATATTGACCTATCTGGTATTGTTCATCCCTACAGCCTAGAAGCTTACCGCAACAGCTATGCTTTGGTAATGGAGGATTTTGGCGGTATTTCCCTCAGAGATTGGATGAACACAAGAACCGAGGGCAACCAATCCACTCTTACAGAGTTTTTGGACATTGCGATCGCTCTGAGCAATATTCTTGATGGACTCTATCGCCATCGGGTTATCCACAAAGACATCAAGCCTGCCAACATCCTGATTAACCCAGAAACTAAGCAAGTCAAGTTAATTGACTTTAGCATTGCCTCTCTTTTAGCCAGAGAAAGCCAGGAAATTCACAGTCCTAATGTTTTAGAAGGTACTCTTGCCTACCTTTCCCCAGAACAAACCGGGCGGATGAATCGTGGAATTGACTATCGTAGTGATTATTACTCTCTTGGTATTACCTTCTATGAATTGCTGGCTGGACACTTACCCTTCCAGTCTAATGATCCAATGGAGTTGGTTCACTGTCATATTGCCAAGCAACCAGAACAATTAGGAGGCAGCAGGGATGAGGAGATTCCTCAAGTTCTTTGTGATATTGTGATGAAATTGATGGCGAAAAATGCTGAAGATCGCTATCAGAGCGCATTAGGGCTGAAATTTGATTTAGAAAAATGTTTGTCTCAATTTCAGGAAACTGGCAGGGTTACATCCTTTAAATTAGGTGAGCGGGATATTTGCGATCGCTTCATTATCCCAGAAAAACTTTACGGACGCCAAGCTGAAGTTCAAAGCTTACTAGATACCTTTGAGAAAGTCAGTCAGGGAAACACTGAAATTATGTTGGTTGCAGGTTTCTCTGGAATTGGCAAAACTGCTGTGGTTAATGAAGTTCACAAGCCAATTGTGCGACAACGGGGTTATTTCATTAAAGGTAAATTTGACCAATTCCAGCGCAACATCCCCTTCTCTGCCTTTGTACAAGCCTTTCGAGACTTAATCAAACAACTGCTGACTGAAACTGACGCTCAATTCGAGCAGTGGAAGTGCAAAATTCTCTCTGCTTTGGGTGAGAACGGACAAGTGATGATTGAAGTGATTCCAGAACTGGAAAGTATGATTGGTAAACAGCCTGCTGCGCCGGAACTCTGTGGAAGTGCAGCGCAAAATCGCTTCAATCTGCTGTTTTTGAAGTTCACTCAAGTCTTCACTGCACCAGAACATCCATTGGTAATCTTTATTGATGATTTGCAATGGGCAGATTCTGCTTCTTTAAAGTTAATGCATTTGTTAATGAGCGAAGCTGACATTGGCTATCTACTATTAATTGGTGCTTATCGAGATAACGAAGTCAACCCGGTACATCCGCTAATGCTGACTTTAGAAGAGATTCAAAAGTTGGGCGCTACAGTCAATACAATTACCTTAGCTCCTCTTGAGCAAATATCTCTGAATCATTTGGTTGCAGATACATTAAGTTGTTCCATAGCCTTAGCTGCGCCGTTAACAGAATTGGTATTGAACAAAACCAAAGGTAATCCTTTCTTCAGCACCCAATTTCTCAAAGCGCTGTATCAAGATAAACTAATTACATTTAACCCCCCTCAGTCCCCCCTTAGTAAGGGGGGAAGTCAAGGGGGGTGGGAATGTGATATTGCTCAGGTGCGAGCGATCGCTCTTACTGATGATGTCGTAGAATTCATGGCAATTCAACTTAAAAAATTGTCGCCAGAAACTCAAGAAGTCTTGAAATTAGCGGCTTGTATAGGAAACCAATTTGATTTAGCGACATTAGCGATCGTTCATGAAAAATCACAGGTGGAAACAGCCGCAGACTTTTGGAAAGCGTTGCAAGATGGATTGATCATCCCTACCAATGAGGTCTACAAATTCTACCAAGAAAAGTCAGAATTTATAATTCAGAGTTCAGAATTTAAGCAACATAATTTTCCTGATTCCTGTTCTTACAAATTTCTCCATGATCGGGTTCAGCAAGCTGCTTATTCCCTAATTCCTGAATCTCAAAAGAAAGCTACTCATTTAAAAATTGGGCAATTACTTTTAAATAATACATCGCATGAAGTAATTGAAGCCAGCATTTTTGATATTGTTAATCAATTAAATGAGGGGATTGATATAATTAATGAATTATCCCAAAAATCTAATCTGGCTCAACTGAATCTAATTGCTGGGAAGAAAGCCAAAGCTTCAACCGCTTATAGAGCAGCAGTTAAGTATTTCGCATTGGGCAGACAATTGCTAACAGAAGAAAGTTGGCAAGCTAACTATAAACTCACGTTTGAATTATATAAAGAGTCTGCGGAGTGTGAATATTTAACTAGCGATTTTAGTCAGGCGGAGACACTATTTAATGTAGCATTAAATCATAGCCAAGATAAATTTGAAAAAGCAGATATTTATGCTATTGAAATGTACCTGAAAATGACTCAGGGTGAAAATATCGAAGCTAGTATTAAATCTGGACTGAAAGGTTTGAGCATCATGGGGATGCATCTGCCTGTTACTTCTGAAGAACAGCAAGCTGCCATTGAAACCGAACTTCAAGAATTAACAGCTAAACTTGCAGTAATTCCCACAGCAGATTTATTCAATTTGCCTGAGATGATAGATCCAGAGAAGAAAGTTTGCATGAGTCTTTTAGCTGATCTTTGGGCAGCAGCTTACATGGGAGGAGATCAATACCTCAGTTGTTTGGCTCCTATATTAATGATCAGTTTATCATTGAGATATGGCAATGCTGAAAGCTCTGGTTTTGCTTACTGTCTATATGGGATGAATCTGGCAAATCAAGGAAGTTACCAAAGTGCATATCAGTTTGGTACGTTGGCACTAAAACTTGACCGTCACTTCAATAGCACCCAATTTATATATAAGACCAATAATATCTTTGCACACACCACTAATCCCTATAATCAGCATTTAAAAACGAATTTACCACTTTCCCAGCAATCATTCCAAATATGTCAAGAAACTGGGAATCTAGTGTTTGGCGTTTGGGCAGTTTCGTTTCTGATTTGGGCGATGTTAATTAAGGGCGATCGCTTATCAGATGTCTACGCGGAAACTGAAAAATATCTGAGCTACGTCCAACAGGTGAATGATACCAATATGCTGTATGCATTTACTTTACAGAGGCAGTTTCTACTGAACCTACAAGATATATCTAAAAGCACCGATTTATTAGATGAACACAATAACCAAGATATTCTTTATATAGAAGTTTGGAGGCAGAAGCAGAACTTTGAACATGGAATCAATTGGTATTGCTTTCTAAAAATTCAATTATCCTACCTGTATGGTCGCTACGAAGATGCCATTCAAGCAGCAGAAGAAGCTGAGAAAACCCTAGCTTGCAACTCTGGTTTCTTCCCAATTATTCAGTATCATTTCTATTACCCACTTACTTTGGTAGCCCTCTATCCCAATGCAACATTAGAAAATAAAAAGCACTATTGGGACATTATCAAAGAGCATCAACAAATCCAAAAAACTTGGGCGGATAATTGCTCAGAAAACTTTTTGCATCGATATCTATTGTTATTTGCCGAAATGGCAAGAGTTTCTGGCAAGTATATGGATGCAATCGAGTTATACGATCGCGCCATTGCTAAAGCCAAAGAAAACGAATATATTAACGAAGAAGCTCTCGCCAATGAACTTGCAGCCAAGTTTTATTTAGAATGGGGTAAAGAACGCATTGCCCAAGAGTATTTGATTAATGCTTACTATTGCTATACACGCTGGGATGCTAAAGCTAAAGTCGATGACTTAGAACAGTGTTATCCACAATTGCTAGCCCCCATTTTACAACAAACGCGTTCGCCTATCACACTTAGTCATACGATCGCTAACATTGACAGCATTGCTACCTTCCACCCAAGCATTCATAAATCAGTAACCTCTAGCAGCAATACATCAGTAATGCTAGATTTAGCAACAGTTCTCAAAGCGTCTCAGACTCTCTCCAGTGAAATCGAACTGGATAAATTACTGACGAAGTTGCTACAAGTAGTGATTGAAAATGCTGGAGCAGATAAGTGTGCGTTACTACTGCTGAAAAAAGGTAAATTGGTAGTTGAAGCGACGGCTCAAGTTGGGCAGCAATCAACCATGCTACAGTCCATTTTTCTGGAAGATAGCGCAGATGTTCCCCATAGCTTAATTTATACCGTTAAACGCAGTCGGCAAACTACCATTATCCTTGATACAACAGTGCATCCAGCGTTGATAGCTGACCCCTACATTATTCGTCAGCAACCCAAAAGCTTGCTGTGTACGCCGATTCTCTATCAAGGCAAACTATTGGGGATTTTATATTTAGAAAACAATCTTACTACTGGGGCGTTTACCAGCGATCGCGTTGAAATTCTGAATTTGTTATGTACTCAAGCTGCAATCTCCCTAGAAAACGCTCAACTTTATCAGCAATCACAAGATACTCTAAAAAACCTTGGACAGGCCGAACAATTCTTGCGGTTAATTATCGACAATATCCCGCAATCTGTTTTTTGGAAAGACCGCAATTGTGTTTATTTAGGCTGTAACCAAAACTTTGCTCAAACTTCGGGTGTGGGAGTGCCAGAAAATGTTATTGGTAAAACAGACTACGATCTATCTTGGACTCGTGAGCAGGCAGATGGATATGTAGAGTGCGATCGCCAAATTATGGAGTCTGGACACGCTGAACTAAATATTATCGAAACATTGCAGCAAGGAGACGGAAAACAAATCTGGTCGAATACAAACAAAATTCCACTACGAGATAAAGAAGGAAACGTTTTTGGCATCCTTGGCACATGCGAAGATATCACCGCACCCAAGGAAGCACAACAATTGCTGCAACAACAAAAGGAACAATTAGAACAAGCCTTGCAAGAACTCCAAACGATGCAATTGCAACTAGTCCAGGGTGAAAAAATGTCTGCCCTTGGGAATTTGGTAGCAGGTGTTGCCCATGAAATCAACAATCCTGTCGGCTTCATTGCTGGCAACATTGAACCAGCCAAAGATTATATCAAAGATTTGTTTGGATTAATTAACCTTTATCAAGAGAAGTTCCCAGATCCCGGCTCAGATATTGAAGATGAAATTGATGCCATCGATTTAGACTATATACGAAAAGATTTACCTAAGTTAGTGGACTCGATGAAACTGGGCGTTAACCGTATCCGCAGTATCAGCACTAGTCTACGAACCTTCTCCAGAGCAGATAAAGATTACAAAGTGCCCTTTGATATTCACGAAGGCATTGATAGTACTATTTTAATTCTGAGACATCGTTTAAAAGCCAACGAAAACCGTCCAGAAATTGTGGTGCTAAAAGAGTATGGCAAATTACCCTTAGTGGAATGCTTTGCTGGACAACTCAATCAGGTATTTATGAACTTGTTAGCAAATGCCATTGATGCACTCGAAGAATATAATACAGAACGAAGTTTATCAGCCATTCTAGCCAACCCGAATCGCATCACTATTCAAACCCGTGTAGCAGAATCGGGTCAGCACATTTTGATTAAGATTGCTGATAATGGAGTAGGTATGTCCCCAGAGGTCAAGCAACGAGTATTTGACCATTTATTCACCACCAAGCCTGTAGGAAAAGGCACAGGATTGGGATTAGCGATCGCTCGTCAAATTGTGGTAGAAGGACATGGCGGTTCACTCTCCTGTACTTCCGAACTTGGACAGGGGACAGAGTTTATCATTCAAATTTCTACTCAACAAGAGTGATGATCAAATTATAGAAAGTCTGATTTGACAAGAGGCAGGGGGGCAGCGAGAGTTTTTCCCTCAGCAAGAGCAGCACCCCGCCCTCTGCCTCTTTTTAATGCCCAATATGCAAATTTTGTCGCACCTTCACTAACAGCTAATTTGTAAATTTAAGTAAAGTATTTGTCTAATAAGGGTTTCAGGAATTTGAAATCAATATTTTTAAGATTTCCTTTATGAATAGACTCTAAACAAGCTGTTTGAGATCATAAAACTTTGTATGCTGAATTAATAGGTCTTAAATAGTTCTTTTAAAACTGGTGCAAGAAGATTTTAGGTTAATTGTTGATTTAGTTTTAGTTTTAGGCGTTGCCGCCTGCGGTGGACTGTTGGCGGCACTTTTGCGACAACCCGTGTTGCTAGGGTATCTCATTGGCGGGATGATCATTGGCCCAGCCGGACTGGGATTGATTAAAGAACTTATTCAAGTAGAGACTCTGGCACAGTTTGGCGTCGCCTTTTTGCTATTCGCCTTGGGTGTGGAATTTTCTTTTGCGGAACTCAAGAAGGTAAAAGCGATCGCTCTTGGCGGAGGTGGACTCCAGATTGCTCTGACAATTTTGGTCACAGTTGCGGTATGCGGGTTAACCGGAGCCTGGGGAACTTTACCTGCTAAGGGGATGTTTTTGGGGTGTATTCTATCCTTGTCTTCCACAGCAGTTGTCCTCAAATGCTTGATGGAGCGCAACGAAACAGAAACGCCTCACGGGCAAGTGATGCTAGGGATTTTGGTAGTACAAGACTTAGCACTGGGACTGATGTTAGCAGTCTTACCAGCCCTCAACCAACCCGCAGAAACCATTGGTATCGCCGTGCTAACAGCACTGCTGTGGATTGCTTTATTCGCTGCTGGGGCAATAGCTGCGGGGAATTGGCTGATACCGCCTTTGTTGCGACTGTTAGCCCGTACCGAAAGCCGAGAACTATTTTTATTGGGAGTTGTAGCCCTATGTTTGGGCATTGCTCTGTTGACAGAGTATTTAGGGCTGTCGATTGAGATGGGGGCATTTGTCGCCGGTTTGATGATTTCTGAGGTGGAGTACGCCGATCAAACCCTGACTTATGTCGAACCACTGCGAGATATCTTTGCCAGTTTATTTTTTGCTGCCATTGGCATGTTAATCGACCCAGTGTTTTTGTGGAACAACCTGGAATTGATTTTAGGGTTGGTGGCACTAGTTTTCGTAGGTAAATTTTTGATTATCACGCCTTTAGTAAAGTTGTTTGGCTACCCTTTGAAAACAGCGATAATCGCCGGTTTGGGACTGGCGCAAATTGGGGAATTTTCCTTTGTTCTCGCCAGCGAAGGGCAGTCTTTAGGGCTGGTGTCCCGACAGATATACTTATTAATTTTGGGAACCACCGCAGTCACTCTCATG
Source organism: Nostoc sp. (assembly GCF_035638895.1). Lineage (GTDB taxonomy): Bacteria > Cyanobacteriota > Cyanobacteriia > Cyanobacteriales > Nostocaceae > Nostoc. The sequence continues at coordinate 8,035 of NZ_DASQZC010000093.1, forward strand.
CTGACTCCCTTTGTCCTGCGGTTAGTGCCATTTTTATTTAATTTTGCCGAATCAATGCCCTGGTTGAAACCGTATTTACAAGAAGATCAGGTACGGGATGTGTCGGAAGATTTGCCTTTCAAAGACCATCTGGTAGTCTGCGGTTATGGGCGAGTCGGCAAAAATTTAGTCAAGTTATTGCTGCAACACGACCTACCTGTAGTGGTAATCGACCAATCAGAGAGTAGAATTCAGCAGTTGCGTGAGGCTGGGGTATCTTATGTCTATGGCAATTGCGTGAGTTTACATGTTCTGGAAACCGCCGGGGTGAATCATGCCAAAGGAATGGCGATCGCACTTCCAGATCCCATGAGTACCCGTCTTTGCTTGAAACGCGCTCTGGAATTGCGCCCAGAATTAGATTTGGTTGTCCGTGCTACCCAGGATAAAAATATTGAAGTGCTGTATCAATTGGGAGCGAAAGAAGTTGTGCAACCAGAGTTTGAAGCCAGCTTAGAAATGGCAACTCACTTATTAACTAGCTTAGGCTTGTTGTCGCCAGATGTCGTCCAACGGGAAATGCAGCAAATCCGCAATGATCATTATTTAGATTTTCGCCCAGAGCGTTCTGCTACTGAAGTTGCTCGTGATTTGCGCCAAGCAACTCGCGATTTAAATCAACGCTGGTATCCTCTACCATCTGATTCGCCCTTAATTGGTATGAGCATAGAAGAAGCAGATATGCGCTACTTAACAGGAGCGAGTTTGATGGCAATTCGCCGCGCTAATGGCGATGAAATCGATTATCCCAATAATCAAACCAAATTGGAAGCAGGCGATCGCTTACTGATAGTGGGAGCAGATGAAGAATTGGCGGCTTTAGCAGAATTCGCTAAGGGACAAGCTGCTGTTCCTGGAGAAAATAGTGCTTGCCAGTGGGTTACAGTGGATGCAGATACACCAACGCTAGGTAAAACCCTTGCAGATTTAGACATCGGCAAGCAATATGGAGTACAAGTACAGGCGATCCGGCGAGATGGCAAGTTTATTCGCTATCCTGATGGCGGTATGGACTTGCGAGTTGGCGACCAAGTATTGTTATGCGGTAGTTTGACAGGTTTGAGTCAACTAGAAGGGTTATTTGCAGTCGGCACTAAAGTACCCCTTTCTCTTCCAGTAGTAAAAGCTTGTGAGGCAGAAACTCTATAAGAAATGAACTAATCCAATTAGCAAATATTGACATGAATAATTGTCCAAAAACTTTCTGCATAAAATGCAGAAAGTTTTTGGAATCGCATTTTATGCATAATTTCGGAGCTTTTCTGCCTAATCTGTTGGTTTTTCTCCATAGCCTCTTGGACTTGCTTCATAAGCTGTTGGTTTTTCTCCTTAATTTGCTGGGATTTCTGTATAGACAGCCATAATTGCTCTTGACCACTGCACACACGATCGCGTCCTGCTGCCTTTGCTTGATACAATGCTTTATCCGCCGCCACAATTATATTTTGAAAGTTAAAGTTAAATATAGGAATTACTGTAGCTAACCCAGCACTCACGGTTACATAAGAACTAACTTGTGAATTTTTATGGGGAATTGCCAGTTTCCGTACAGCAAAGCAAATTTTTTCTGCAATGTGAGCAGCACCAAATATGTCTGTGTTAGACAAAATTACAGCAAATTCTTCCCCACCATAGCGGGCAACTAAATTAGCAGGACGTTGAACAACATCTTTGATGGCTTTAGCAATTTTACTAAGACAGCGATCGCCCATTAGATGACCATAGGTATCGTTGTAGGATTTGAAGAAATCTACATCAACAAGGATGAGGGAGAGGGGCTGTTGTGAGCGTGTCATGCGCCGCCACTCAATATCAAGATACTCTTCAAATCGTCGGCGGTTAGCTACTTGAGTTAAAAAATCGGTAGTAGCTATAGTACTTAATCGCTGCAATTCTTCATTAGCGGCTTCTAGTTTTTGCTGAAGTTGGCGACGCTCTAGTTCTTGGCTGGCTATCAAAAACTGATAGTTCAAATTGCTTAAGCTTTTGCCCTGTGCCCAGTCTAAAGCCTCTTGCAATGCCTGCCCCCGCAGTAAACATGACTCATCTTGATAGCCGGATGCTAGCCAAGCACTAAGTGTTTGGCAATAAAAAGGTAGATTGTCTAACTGCACAATCATCTTAATTTATATAAAAGTTTAACAAGGTTTAATTATATTAGACGTTTATTTGATTGATTTCTGTTTTATTACTTTTGGAACAGAAAATCTAAAATGCAAAACAAAGCGATCGCTATTCTCTGCTAACTTCGGCTAAAAAACTTAGGAATTACGCATGAGTCACGGAATAACGAACCGCGAACGCGAGTGCGTCTTGTAGAGTAGGCACGAAGGACACGTTCGCAAAGCGTCTCCAAGAGTTGCAGAGAGTTTTTGCGTAAGTTCTGAAACTGTCACTAGTACCGCTAAAGTCATCCGCCTTGCGGTACTAGTTTGGGTTTGTAACGTTAAGGATTTTTTGTAGTGGTAAAAATCATTTTTACTACTACAAGGTTTTCCTAATCTGGTAAATTTTAGCCAGCACTGTGGGAAGGGGCGTTCCAAACGCCGACTTTTGACTAACTCTTGAGTTTAATATAAGCGATCGCTTGTTTCCAAACGGTGTGCTGACTGTTTTCATCAGCAATACAGATACACTGTGGATCTTGCCATACAACCTTTCCTGTCAGCACATCACCAGTCAGTAGCTTTAACTCTACTGGCGTTGTTTGTTTAATCAGGTTTTGGACTTGGATAATACTGGGTAAAGTAGTGTCAAATTCGGTAAGCATTTTTAGTAAAGATGAACCTACAAGGCAAAATAAAGAGTAACTAATCCTTGATAATTCATCCTTGAAGAAATGGCAATCGAATTTACTAAGTATCATGGTCTGGGCAACGACTTTATTTTGATTGACAATCGCTCGTCATCAGTGCCTGTAGTGACTCCAGAGCAAGCCATCAAGTTGTGCGATCGCCATTTTGGTATCGGTGCTGATGGTGTAATTTTTGCCCTACCTGGCGAAAACGGCACTGACTACACCATGCGGATTTTTAATTCTGATGGTTCAGAACCAGAAATGTGTGGCAATGGCATTCGCTGTTTAGCTGGCTTTTTGGCAGATTTAGAAGGGGAATCCCGAAATCAAGACTCATATCGCATTCATACTTTGGGTGGTGTAATGACTCCCCAACTGTTATCTGATGGTCAAGTTAAAGTAGATATGGGTTTACCCAGGTTACTCGCTAGCGAAATTCCTACCAGTCTTGCACCCGCCGAAGAAAAAGTCATTTCTCAGCCGTTAGAGGTGGCGGGGCAAAGTTGGGATGTCACCTGTGTAAATATGGGAAATCCCCACTGCATTACCTTTGTAGAAGATGTAGCAGCAATTGAGCTAGAAACCATCGGCCCGAAATTCGAGCATCACCCAGCTTTTCCTCAACGCATAAATACCGAATTTATTCAAGTGGTACGCCGTGACTATTTGAAAATGCGGGTATGGGAACGGGGTGCTGGGATTACATTAGCTTGCGGGACTGGTGCTTGTGCTTCCTTGGTAGCTGGAGTGTTAACCGGGAAATGCGATCGCACCGCAACTGTAGAATTACCAGGTGGACCCTTGCAAATTGAATGGTCAGAAATCGACCAACGAGTTTACATGACAGGCCCGGCTGAACGAGTATTCACTGGGAAACTGTAACCAACTTACTATTGGCATTACTTAAGTAGTAGTGCCATAGAAGTCTTGCAGCTACAGCTCGCCACGGTCGCCAGTGCTGTGTCATGGCTTCTAGTTGTGCAGGTGTTGGACGCGTCGCCAAGTTTTTGAGTTTTTGGAGAGCGATCGCGATCGCTAAATCGCCTTTAGGAAAGACATCAGGACGTTGCAGCGCCATTAACAAATAAATATCAACTGTCCAGTCTCCTATACCTTTAAGACGCTTTAACTCAGTTCTGATAATAGTTTCGTCCATTGTTTCCAGCTTGGTTAGCTCAAGCTGACCAGTTGCGTAGGCTTTGCCCGCCGTAGGCATCGCCTGAGCTAATCCACGACAGTATAAAATCTTTTGCCGACTGAATCCAATCGCTCTTAATTGAGCATCATCCAATATCAGAAAATTTTCTGGCGTTAGAGTTACAACAACCGCACATAGCCGCGTAAATACAGCCCTTGCAGCCGCTACGGAAACTTGTTGTTCCAGAATGATGCACAATAGCGTTGCAAAACCCGGTTGTCTTTGCCACATCGGTGGTGGCCCCAGTGTTTCTAAAATCCAAGCCAAATCGCTATCAAGGTTGGCAAGCACCATTAAACCACGGGTAAGACTTTCTGGAGTCAACGATTCTAGTTCAGGTGTTTGAGTCATCTTTGAGAAATTTCGATTCTTGTGTAAGCAGTTTTTGTTTGCGCTCAATTCCCCAGTGATAACCACCAAGACTGCCATCACTCCGCAGCACTCGATGACACGGTACAATCAGCGCGATCGGATTAGCGCCACAAGCATTACCTACAGCGCGGACTGTCTGGGGTTTGGCAATATCACAGGCAATATCACTGTAAGTGCGGGTTTCGCCATAAGGAATTTTTTGTAATGCTTCCCACACCTGTTTTTGAAATGCTGTCCCACGGACATCAAGTGGTAAATCCAGATGCGTTTCACCTCCTGCAATGAAGTCGAGGATTGCTTGTATCCATTTCTTGTGTGTGTGGTCATCACGCATGATGTGCGCTTGGTGAAATTCCTGGTTCAAGATATGTTCAAGCTTGTCTGCTTCATCACCTAGTTTAACGGCACAGATACCCTTCTCTGTTGTTGCCACAAGCAAATATCCTAGTGGACATGGAGCGATCGCATAGACAATGCTGATTGTCTTTCCAGCTTGTTGGTAAATCTTTGGTGTCATTCCCAATTGCTTAGGTGCTTTCTCATAGAGTTGGCTACTTGAACCATACCCCGTGTCGTAAACTGCATCAGCAATTTCCTCTCCTGACTGAAGACGCTGCTTCAATCGTTGGCTACGCAGTGCATCTGCATATTGAAAGGGAGATACGCCAATTATTTGCTTAAATATTCTTTGTAGATAACTAGAACTCATTTCCACCTGAGAGCATAATTCCGAGAGGGTTGGGACGCGATCACCTTGTGCTTCAATGTATCGACATGCTGCTAAAACTTTAGACTTAGCTGTATTTGGAACAGTTTCAAATTGTGGCTGACAGCGCTTACAAGGTCGAAAACCTGCAATTTCAGCCTCTTGTGCCGACTCAAAGAAACAAACTTGATTGCGATTTGGTCTGCGACTAGGGCAAATAGGTCGGCAATAAATGCCTGTAGAGCGAACACTATAGAAAAACTTGCCGTCAATTGTAGGATCTCGATTGAGAACTGCTTCCCAGAAGGTTTTTTCTAAAACTGATATATGTTGTAATTGCATTTATATCTCCTTGGATGTATTACAAAGTATTTCTACTTTGGAATGTCCATTATTCCTTTCTGCTTTTAGGTAAAACTAGATTAAATGTATTGATCAACTACTTTCTATCTAATTGTTGCGATCAAAGTTGATTATCCAGGGTAAGCGTAGCTCAAATCTTTAACCACTACGGGTAATACGGTTCGGTTAAGTTTTGAAACAAGTGGGAAACAATGCAACGGATTTTCTTCCCGCCGCGATCGCACTTAAATCGGTGCAATGTTTAAAGATGTCTGCACCTCTTCTAAGGGTGTTTCCCACAATCTGTTCCATTCGATGCCAAATAACGGTTTTGCCCGTTTTCCCATTATCCAGCCTTGCGTCAACCCATCCAGAATCTGCTCACAGAGTTCGACTTCGTACATTGCGGTTTTGAGCAAATTCTTAGCAAGTAAGGCTAGAAATAAACGGTCTGGAACTAGCTGTGCGGTATAAAAAGCTTCTAGTTTAACCTCGCCTGGTTTATCAGTATCACACCCTGTAACGACGTGCCAGATGTCATGAGTTTCACCAATGTGCACACCCAAAAACGTAAACGGATTGTTTGCAATTTCGTTAACAGGCGGTGGAGTTAATCCTTTTGTGATCATGTGATCGGCATAGAGATAGCCCAGTGTATGGTTAGGTAATTGATGCAGTTGCTGTAAATCGATTTTTCCCAGCAAGGGGCGGTCTACAAAAGCTTGTTTGCCTTGGGGGGTCAGTGTGAGAAATGCCACAATTTTTTGGAGTGTAGCTGGCTCGTTTAGAACATGGGAAAGCTTACCAATGGTAACGAAATCTCCATAAGGAGATTTCACCAATTCTACAAAACTCTCCAGAATTGCCGTTTCTTGAGACTGATTGATGGTTTCTATCATGGGTTATTAATTAATTATTGAAAAATTGATGATAGCTAAATTTTGGTTACTTCCGCAGCGAGTAAAGCAGTTTTTGGAACTACTTGTCTGGGCTATTCGTGAAATTAAATTATCATAATCTTGTAACATAATTATTCTACTCAAAATACGTAATTATTTCAATCGCCCCATTCCGCTCTCTTGGTAACTCAGCACTGGCTCAACCATAGCTATCGGCTAGCAATCCTGAAATGATTTGACCCCTGACAAATGGTTCACCCGATTGGGTGAATGCGATCGCCTCACCAGGAACTACTCTGAAAGAAGGCGCAGTTTTGATTCTGTTAGCAATTATGCCTACAGAATGAAAACTGTTAAATTAGTTATTCTGGCTTTTAATTGTACATCAATAGCTTGTGTATCAAAGGGTCAAAGAGTGGATGAAACCGTTGTAAAATCGCTGTATACACCAAATTGCCCGCAAGACGCTATTAATTTGCTCTCAAAACTTGCTGTCAATTTACCAGGAATGATTTTCCAAGTTCTGCAACAGCAGGATGGTTCTGTGTTAGTCCTTTATGTTAGTTCTGGTTGTGAATATTTGTATGAATTAGAACCAGAAGCTATACAGAAAGACTTTCGGGTGCTATATAAACTCATTCATCCACAGGATATAAAAGCTTTTACAGAATCTATAACTTATTGTACTACAAATATTACATCTTGGGATTGGGAAGGTCGCATCATTACGCCTAGTGGGATTAAATGGATTCAAGCTACTTCGCAAGCGGAACGACAAGAATCAGGTGATTTGCTTTGGAATGGCTTGGTCATGGATATTACAGACCGAAAACAAGCCCAAGAAAAATTGCTTGAGAGTGAGGCGCGGTATAAAGCAGTTTTAGATGCTATCCCCGATTTAATGTTTCGCATTAGCCGTGATAGCGAGTATCTAGATTTGAAAAGTGAGGGAGCAAATGTCACTCTTTCGAGAGAAAAAATAGTTGGGAAACATGTGGATGAGTTATTGCCTAGTGATGTTGCCGCAATTAGCCTAGAAGCGATCGCTAAAACTTTAGATTCTGGAACTTTGCAAACTTGCGAATATCAACTACCAACGCCTTTGGGACTCAAAGATTATGAGGCGCGGTTGGTAGTGAGCGGTCAAAATGAGGTAGTAGCAATTGTCCGAGATATCACAGAACGCAAACAAGCAGAAGTAGCCTTACAAAATCTTGCCCAAAAATTTGCTAAAGCTTTTAGTTGCAGCCCCGATTCAATTACCATCAGCACACTCCAAGAAGGACGCTTCATCGAAGTTAACGACAGCTTTGTGAAACTTTCAGGTTATGAGCGAGATGAGGCGATTGCTAAAACTTCTTTTGAGTTAAATCTTTGGGTACACGATCGCGATCGCCAGAATTTGTTACAGGAGTTGCAAGCCACAGGAGTTGTTCGCAACTTGGAATTTGAATTTCGGCAAAAATCTGGCAAGATAATTACAACGCTGCTTTCAGCCGAAATCATTGATTTAAATGGTCTGCCTTCGATCTTAGCAGTCCATCACGACATTACAGAACGCAAGCAGGTGGAAGCACAATTACGTCTATCAGCAGAACGTGATCGCTTGTTGGCAGAAACCTTAGTCAGAATTCGGTCTTCGCTTAAGTTAGAAGAAATTCTTCAAACCACCGTGACGGAAGTCAGGCAATTTCTGCAAGCAGATCGGGTTTTTATTGGTTTAAATAATACCAAATTAGGAGTCAAAACTCTTGCAGAATCAGTAGCTCCCAAGTATCCATCAGTCACAGGATGGTCTACTAATGATGAAGCTTATCTACAAGAATTAAGAAACTTAATCAAAGATAATGTTGTGGGTGTCATTGAAGATATAACACAAGTAGCATTATCTCCCAAAGTCAAAGCGCACTTTCAAAAATTCCAAACCAAGGCGACTTTGAGTGTACCAATTATGCTAGGTAATGAATTATTTGGGGCGTTAATTGCCAATCAATGTTCAGGCCCGCGTCATTGGCAACCAATAGAAATTGATTTGTTACAGCAGATGTCAGAACAGGTAGCGATCGCCATTCAGCAAAGCCAGATTTACCAAAAACTTGCAGAACTTAACACTAATTTAGAACACCAGGTACAAGAACGAACAGCACAATTGCAGCAGAAAATGCAAGAAGTTGAAGAATTGCATCGGGTAAAAGATGTTGTTTTGCACACAGTTGCCCATGATTTACGAACTTCGGTGATGGGTAACTTGATGGTGTTAAAGAATTTGTTAAATCAAAAAGTGGGGAGTCAGACAAGGGGACAAGGGGACAAGGGGACAAGGGGACAAGGGGGACAAGGAAGAACTATTGAAGAAGTCTCTGCTTTGTCTCCTCTCAATGCCCAATCCCCAATGCCCCATGCCCAATCTCTAATACCCAATGCCCCATGCCCCATGCCCAATGCCCAATCACAAATTCCAGTATCTCGCAGGGTAATTGAGCGGATGATTCAAGGCAACGATCGCCAACTGACGATGATTAACTCATTGCTAGAAATTAATTCTTGTGAAAAACAAGGTATTGATATCAAACCCGAACCTGTGGATTTTAACACTCTACTGGGAGCAACATTCACCCAGTTGGAACCCATACTGAGACAAAATCAAGCAACTCTGAAGAACTTGGTTCCCGCCGATTTACCATTAGTGATGGCAGATGCGACTCGGTTAGAGAAAGTTTTAGCACATTTAATAACACATAGCTTGCAAAATAATCCACCAGGCTTAAATTTTATTCTGAGTGCCAGCGTTGAGGGCAAAATGATTCGCACTCAGATTCAAGATGACGGTGTGGTAATGAGTAAACTAGAGTGCGATCGCCTTTTCGATCTACATGTCCGCGATCCCCAAGACTGTTGTTCCACAAGCATTGGCTTAAAAACGTATCTTTGTCGGAAAGTTATTAAAGCACATGGCGGCGAAATCGGTGTTATTAGTAACCGTAAGCGCGGATTAACTTTCTGGTTTACACTACCTTTAGCAACATCTGCAACAAATCGCCCATAAATCACCAAAAAATGAGAGGGTGTTATTTATGGCAATGTTGAGTTAGGGAAACACCCTCAAGGTATGGGCAAAGTTGCTCGGATGTTAATGGCTACTCTGTTTACAACAGTGCATAGGTGGTGCAGACAAACCTTTTCTGCACCAACAAGAGATGAAACGACTACTCTTTACAGAGATTGGCGTAACCGTTTTTTGTGGCAGAGATTGCGTTTATGGTTATTGCTGGCGCTGATGTGTCTGTTGTCTTTTACTTTGCGAGACATTTACGGCTTGTTTTTTCCTTTTGCAGAGTTGCAGCATTTGCCAGAAGTAGTTAGAACTCAGCGCCTTGTAATTAATATTGCACTGTTGCTGAATATACTAATCTGTCTTGCTTTACATAAAACTAAGTTAGGTCGCGATCGTCCAGATTTATTGTTTTTGGGGTCTTCTTGGTCAATTAGTTTAGCATCGCAGCTGTTTGCAACCATCCGAGGTTTCGCGCTACCTGATACCATTGGTTGGTCGCTGCTATTCTTGAGCCAAGCTGTGTTGATGCCCGTCAGCTGGATTCTTCACCTGTTGACTCAAGTGAGTGTGCTAACTTACTATTTTGGTGTTAATACGGCACTTGGGCTAAAAACACCAATCCCCGACCATCCAGAAATATATAATGTAACATTCATTTTATACATTTTTTGGTTTTGTGCTATATGCGACATCGGTGTTTATTTGTACGATCGCCTGCAACGTTCTGAGTTTTACGCCCATAAAGAACTGGAATCTGCCTACCAAAAACTCAAGGTTGCAGAAGCTAAATATCGCAGCATTTTTGAAAACGCCGTTGAAGGGATTTTTCAAAGCAGTCCTGATGGACGTTACATTACAGCAAATCCGGCTTTAGCACGCATTTATGGCTACTCTTTAGCGGAGGAAGTGACAGCAAATTCTACTATTATTGAACAATTGTACGTTGATCCGAACCGTCGCGCAGAATTTGTCCGCTTGATGGAAAAGTATGGCAGCGTTTCCGAGTTTGAATCCCAAATTTACCGCCGAGACGGAAGTATTGTCTGGATTTCGGAAAAAGCCTATGCAGTGCGTGACGAAAAAGGAAAGCTACTTTACTACGAAGGTTTGATTGAAGATATTACCCAACGCAAACAAACTGAAGAAGAACTACGAGTATTTTTCCATGCAGTTTCTCATGACTTACGCAATCCAGTGCTGGGTAGTTTAATGGTGCTGAAAAATTTGCTTGCACGTCCAGAAGACAATATTTCGATTTCACGCTCAATTTTAGAGCGGATGATTCAAAGTAGCGATCGCCAACTTAATTTAATTAATTCGTTGATGGAAGCTCATATTAGCGAGGTGCAAGGTGTTGTTTTGCAGCGCCAAGCCGTACAATTACTGACAGTTGTCGAAGCTGCGATCGCAGATTTAGAGCCATTGCTAGAGCAAAATCAAGCCAAGCTGACAAATCTAGTATCCGCAGACTTGCCATTAGTTAATGCAGATCCCACGCAACTATGGCGAGTTTTTTCTAACTTAATTGTGAATGCTCTGAAACATAATTCCCCAGGTTTGCTCTTGACAATTAGCGCTACCCATGAAGGTAAAATGGTTTATTGTACTGTTAGTGATAACGGCGTAGGAATTAGTCAACAACAAAGCGATCGGCTTTTTGACCTTTATTTTCGGGGTGCGAGTATCCGCAATTCTGTAAGTTTGGGATTGGGCTTGTATTTATGTAAGCAAATTATCAATGCTCACGGCGGCGAAATTGG
>NZ_DASQZC010000094.1:0-7607 GCF_035638895.1 Nostoc sp.
GCCGCCGCCGCCATCCCAGTAGATTTGCCTGCGCCAGGAACGGCAGAAATAGCCAAAGGGCCAGATTGCCAGTCAGCCATTTGCTGTTGTCCAGGGCGTAGACTGTTGCGGATTGCTAGAATCTTCTCCCGCAGAGAAGGAACAGGCGATCGTTCAGACAATTCTGAGTGCAGTAATTCTTGAGGCACAGTAGCGGTAAATTTAGAGTCTGACATATCAGATTTTATATTTTGAAGAAGAATTCTCCAAGCCAGAATTCACAACTCAGCAATTTTTTAGTGCGGGATTCAAACCCGTAACTTTTTGTTGACCACTAAAACATACATATTAATGTTAGATTATATTATCCTAATTTGATATCTTTCTTAGTGCCAACTAACCAGAAGAATAAATAAACATGAAAATTAAACAACTAATTACAGAAGCACTTAGCTTACCTAATGATGCTATTTCTTATCATGTTAGTCAGGAGCTAGCAGCTATTTATCCTAAAAAAGCATTGCTGGAAAGTAATGATAGTTCGTTCAATTTAGAAAATTACGCTGCGGCAAACCTTTGCAAAATTAAATATGATACTCATATCCATAACCAGACGCTTACTGGTTGGAATGGCATGGAAAATGAAATTTACAGATATACTGAAAATGCCAGTTTTCAAGTTTCATGGCAAGGTTCTAAACTTGATGTACTCTTAATGAGTTGGCACGAAGGTTATTGTAAAAATCGCTATTTTTGGATTTTGGCGAATAGTATAGAAGTCGCTCAAAGTTTTTTCGCCGCAGTTTGTGATTGGAACTCACAAATTCGTAATGAGCTTTTAGTTTTTGAAGATGGCTACTGGGATAAAAATTCAGAGTTATTTGAATCTATTCAAAGCGCAACTTTTGAAAATCTCATCTTGCATAGAACTCTTAAACAAGATATTCAAGATGACCTAATAAACTTCTTTGCATCCCGCGAGACTTACGCAACTTACAGTGTTCCTTGGAAACGTGGTATTTTATTTATTGGCTCACCAGGAAATGGTAAAACGCATACAGTTAAAGCATTGATTAATCAAATGCAGCAGCCTTGCTTATACGTTAAAAGCTTTAAGTCTGAGTATGCTACTGATAGCGAAAATATCCGTAAAGTATTCAAACAAGCACGGCAATCTGCCCCTTGTGTTTTGGTATTAGAAGATATTGACTCTCTATTGAATGATGAAAACCGCTCTTTCTTTTTAAATGAACTTGATGGCTTTGCCTCTAATCAAGGAATTGTGACTATTGCAACCACTAATCATCCAGAGCGTTTAGATTCAGCAATTAGCAATCGCCCCAGCCGCTTTGATCGCAAATATCATTTTGACCTGCCAGCTATTCCAGAACGAGAAGCTTACATCACATTGTGGAATGATAAATTACAAACTGCAATGGGCTTGTCTGAGCAAGGTGTGAGTCAGATGGTTGCATTAACCGAAGGCTTTTCTTTTGCTTACCTCAAAGAACTATTTCTCTCGTCAATGATTCGTTGGATGGGAGAGATGGAAACTGGTGCGCTAGAGAAAATCATGATTTCTCAAGTTGCAATTTTACGAGAACAAATGAGCAGCACAACTGTTAGCGACAAAGATTTAGAAAAGTAAAATGAAAATTTATGAGAACAGAACTCAGGAGTTAGGAGTCAGTCAACTTAAGGTAAAATTCATGTCCCGCCTTAAACTTTAGTTTCTTCCTAATAGCAAAAGTTATCTTCAGATGACTAAATATAGTCAAAAATCTTTAGTCTACTTTAGTAGACTTTAGCTATTAGCCTTGAACTTTAGTTCCAGGCGGGTAAGTCAGCCAACAGGTAAGCTATTTCTAGGCTTTTGTTAACACTTCTCCAATCCAAAATCCAAAATCCAAAATTGCATTATTCGTCAATCTGCCAGGAATCTTTAGTTAATTCTTCATCCAAAATTTTCTTAGGACGCACGATGATAATAACTTGTCCTAATAGATGAATTTCTGGCTCAGTTTCAAACCACTGAAAATCTAATTCACCACCCTTTTCGACAACAAAATAGCTGGAGGCATCCCATTCTCGTTGGGCACGATCTACCACTACTACCACCGGCCCTAATTGGCTTTGGGTTTGGATGGGGAAGCGATCGCTATTTGCTAAAATCACTACTGGATCTTCTGCCGCTAACAACACTTGCCAACCTGGTAATGGTATCCAAGCTTGCTCTCCAGAAAACTTGACCAACCGAAATGGTTCAATTTCTGTCAGTATGGGCACAGCCTGCAAGTCTTGTCGTGATAATGGCAACTCGCCTACCACGGGCAAAATTCGAGGTAATTGTTCTTCAAATTCCAGACGGTAAAAGGGTAGAATTGGCGCTGGACGCTGGGGAGTAGTAGTAAAATCAGTCAGTAGCTGTTCGATTTTTTGTCTTGCTGCTGGCGTGTGAGCAAAGCGTAAACCTTTGGCTATTAGGCGCGATCGCTGTTGTAAATCTGCATTTTGGCGTGCCAGTTTCCAAACTTGATGAGCAACAGCATCCCCAGGATGGGCAGAAAACCCTTCTGGTAAAGTGCGGTAATAAGAGAATTCTTTAAGTGCTTTTGCTATTTCCCGTGCCTCATCGGCATCAACATTATGGACGAAGATTAGTTCTGCGGCGGCGGCGCGTTCTTCTTGGGTAAGCAAACGCAGTTCGTATAAAACATCACTGCCGCGTATAGCATAGTGCGATCGCGTTGCTTCTGATACTCCAAACTTTTCCAAAGAATTGTAAACTTGAGAACCAACAACCACCTGATTTTGTTGAATCGGCTCAAATCCAGTCGCCTCAAAAATGTCTTGGGGATTGTAACCGGTTTTTAGCAACGAGGCGATCGCCGTTCCCCATTCCACCCAGTTACCTTGTTTTTGCCTCAGCCTTCGCAGTAATTCTTGTGCTACATCGTTAGTAGCATTTTCTTCGGGATTCTGAGCGTTGGGTGGTAGATCAGTCATAATCAGAGTGCGAGCTTCAACTTGAGAGGTTGATTAATACCTCATGAGCAAGTCTTATTCTAATCTATGAACTACCCATAGTTATATCTTCCTTCCACCTGCCCACTTTCTTGCCAAGAAATTTATTTCACAGGCTTTTAGGGCAAGTCTACTTAAGTGGACTCTAATCTTTATTGAGCCATCTTTAGAAGAATGCAAGCTGATAGCCTCAGAATTCATTCTTTTCTTGCTTCAGATATTTGGGCAGGCAAATATCCTCTGTAACACTCACAGTTACCGTATTTAAACATGCAAGATAACTCCGTAAAAACCCTTGATAAATTTCAGCTATTCTCAACTAAGCTTGGTATGGAATATAACAAGATAGTGAATATTTAAAGGAAATATCTTATGGATAAGCCCACTCTCGAAATTGATAAACTCCAATCTCAAGTGATGACTCTCCGACAATCAAAAAAGCTAAAAATCCTAGTAGTTGACGATGAGCCAGATAATCTCGATTTGCTTTATCGCACCTTTCGACGCGACTTTAATGTTCTGAAAGCTGATAGTGGGGTGAACGCCCTAGAAGTTTTGGCAGCAGAAGGGGAGGTAGCGGTGATTATCTCCGATCAACGGATGCCAGAAATGAAAGGAACTGAGTTTCTCAGCAAGACTGTACCTCAGTTTCCCGATACGGTTAGGATAATTCTCACCGGATTTACTGATATTGAAGACTTGGTAGAGGCGATTAATGCAGGGCAAGTCTATAAATATATCACCAAGCCTTGGGACCCAGGCGAACTGAAGGCAGTGGTGCAAAGAGCAGCAGAAACCTACGACTTGCTTAAGCAACGTACAGAAGAATTACGCCGTTCTCATGCTCAAATAGCCCTGCTGAGTGTTTTGGTACAGGTAACTCAAGCAGTTTCTAGCTTAGAAGAAACTCTCGCTCCAATTGCTAGGGCTGTGAGTCATACTTTTGGAACAGACGGGTGTCTTTTACAACTGACAGATGGAAATACTCTGATTGCGACTCAAGGAACTTACAGCGATACAGGTACAATAGAAAATTGGCTATCTGTTGACCCACTCACAAAGGAAGCGATCGCCACCGGGGAAATGCAAGTTTCCTTAAATATACTTAAAGACACAAAATTAGTTGATGCTATTCACTACAAAGATACGGGTGTTCAAGCACATTTAGTTATCCCAATTGGCTACCGTAATCAACTTTTGGGCGTATTATCCCTACAGTGGAAACAACCCTGCACTTTACGGGAAGATGAATTAATGCTAATTAATTTATCAGCCCAACTGATAGCGATCGCTCTTACTAGTTGTCATTAGTCATTAGTCATTAGTCATTAGTCAAAAACCAATGCCCAATGCCTAATGCCCAATGCCCCATGCCCAATACCCAATACCCAATGACTAACGAAATTCAGTCCATTTTTAACCGTATTGCTCCGGTTTATGACCAGTTGAACGATTGGTTGAGTCTGGGACAGCATCGAATATGGAAGGAAATGGCAGTGAAATGGAGTGCAGCTAAATCGGGTGATACTGCATTAGATTTGTGTTGCGGTAGTGGTGATTTAGCCTTACGTCTGGCACGGCGTGTAGGGGCAACAGGGAAGGTTTACGGAGTAGATTTTTCACCCAACCTGCTAGAAAAAGCTAAAGAACGCTCACATTGGCAGTACCCCCAACCTGCGTTGGCAATGCCTGCCGTAGGCATCGCCTGGATAGAAGCTGACGTGCTAAATTTACCCTTTGAGGATAACCAATTTGATGCCGCAACAATGGGCTACGGTTTAAGAAATGTTAAAGATATTCCCCGCAGTCTCCAAGAGTTATACCGGGTTTTGAAGCCGGGTGCTAAAGCCGCAATTTTAGACTTTCATCGACCGAGTAATCCTCAGCTACGTGCCCTTCAGCAGTTGTATCTGGACAGTTTTGTAGTGCCAGTTGCCAGTTATTTAGGGTTAAAAGAAGAATATGCTTACATCAGCCCTAGCTTAGATCGCTTTCCCATTGGGAGAGAGCAAATAGAGTTAGCGCGTCAAGTTGGTTTTGCTGTTGCCACACACTACCCCATTGTGAACGGTATGATGGGAGTGCTGGTAGTCAGCAAATTTTAGATTTTAGATTTGCAATTTTGGATTGGGGACTGCGGAATAGGTAATGGGTAGTGGAGAATCCTTAGTGGTTAGTGGAAAAACAACTAACAATTAATAACCGCCAAATACCAATTACCAATACTCAATCCCTAATTTATAATCTAGAATCCAAAATCCGTCTTGGTGCAGTCGCCTGCGGAGGGAAACCCTTCCGCAGCGCTGCACCGCAAAATCTAAAATCCAAAATCCTGTGGACTGGTCTCATCTTTGGCTTTATGTGTCTCCCCCGGTACTGGGTGGAATTATTGGCTATTTCACAAATGACATAGCCATCAAAATGTTGTTCCGTCCTTACCGAGCAATTTTCATTGCTGGACGAAGAGTACCCTTCACCCCTGGATTGATTCCCCGCAACCAGGAACGTTTGGCTCTGAACATTTCTAAGACAATCATGGGGTCACTTTTGACACCCCAAGAATTGCAAAATCTGGCGCGGCGTTTGTTGGAAACAGAACGGGTGCAAGGAGCAATTCTCTGGTTGTTGCGGCTGGCAATTGAACAAATTAAAACAGATAAAAACGAGAAAAGTGCCAAAATTGTGGCGGGGATTTTGCGGGATTTAATAGGGGAATCCCTGCCACGGCTACTCAAGGTTTTAGCGCGACGTGAAGACTTTTTGGAAGCGCAGATCAATCAAATTTTTGATCAGATATTGCTGGAATTTCAATTGAGTGAAGAACAAGCCACGCGGCTTGCTGATTGGTTGTTGCAAGGAGTTTTACCGCCAGATGTGCTGCGGCAGACGATAGTTGATTTTTTGACCGATCGCACAATTCAAATTATTGATGAAGGCTTCCGCGAAAAAACCAGTGGGACTTATTGGGTAGTAGCAAATTTGTTTGGCTTACGTAATACTCTCACGCGACTACGAACTTTTTGTTTGGATGAAAAAGAGGCTGCTAATACTCGCTTGCAAGAATTGACTAAAGATTTGCAAATGCGCGATCGCATTAGGAAATTACTGCAAAATTTATCATTACAAAACTTGCCAATGGGGACGGTGCGGCAACTGCGAAAGACCACGCGCGAAAGTGTCCGCCATTACTTACAAAACAGTGGCAGCGATTTTTTACAAGGATTAACTGATTCTGTTGATTGGGAAAATATTGCTGTAGTCCTGCTAAATCGTCTGAGTACTTCACCTGTTGTCAATACTTCTTTAGAAGTAATGAGTCAAGAGTTGGCTTTAATATTAGATAAGTATTTGGAAAAAGATTTAGAAGTAATTGTGGCGCAAGCAATTCCAATTTTGTCGATAGATCAAGTGATAGTTGACCGGGTAAAATCAACTTCACCGGCTGATTTAGAAGCTGCAATTGAGGGAATTGTAAAAAATGAATTGCAAGCTATTGTAACTTTAGGCGGTGTTTTAGGTTTTGTCATCGGGTTATTGCAGACAGGGTTTTTAATATTTAGTCAATATTGATTTTGTGTTTTTGAGTGCAAATTTTTATTAACTTATAGTTACAAGTTGCTCAGATTGTGAAATGAGTGAAATTAAGCGATCGCTTAACTCAAAATCTGCGTCAAATCCAGCACAAATCCAGGCAATACATCCTCTCCTGATAAGCTAGCAGGCGATTGCAAAACCTCAATATCCTGTCCTGGGCGGTAAATTTCCACCTGTTGGTTTTGCGGATCAATCATCCATCCTAAACGCACACCGTTATCAACGTACTCCTGCATTTTTTGTTGCACAGTCTTTAAGCTGTCTGAAGCAGAGCGTAATTCTACCGCAAAATCTGGAGCGAGTGATAGGAATTTTGCAGGGTCTGGATTCAAGGCTTCTAATCGTTTCCGGCTCACCCAAGATGCATCTGGAGAGCGATTTGCACCATTGGGGAGTTTGAAACCTGTAGAAGAGTCAAAAGCCAAACCTGTGCCATCAGCGTCAGCCCAATTACCTAAGCGCTGCGTCAGTCTACTATTACGATTTCCGCTTTCCCATCCAGTTGGTGGCATGATGATTAATTCTCCCTCTGCGGTGCGCTCAAGTCGCAAATCTCGATTATTTTGACACAGTTGGAAGAACTGCTCATCTGTTAGTTCAATGGTGGGGCTGAGGTTCAGAATCAGGGCAGTCATAATTGCCTCTCAAGCTTTCTAACTGTAGCGTAGCACTGGGTTGACATACTAGGTTAACCATCAATTTGCCAAAAGCCTGAAAAGTGACAGTCTAATTCTCTAAATACCTATGACTTCATCCTAGATGCGGAGAATCGATTTGTTTCATCAAAGATTTATGTTCCGCGACCATATAAAGTAAAGGGAACATTCAATTTGAATATTGCCATACTGCCATCTAGCAGTTGTGTAAACCACTGACTAGTTTGCTCAACTTCGCTCTTGTTCTGACTTCCCAAAAACAGGCGAGTAGCAACCATCAGGGTAAGCTGACGGAAACTAGAATTTAAGGGAATTGTTCTCTGTCCCCAATCTTTGAGGAAGTCTTGCACAATA
>NZ_DASQZC010000095.1:0-1960 GCF_035638895.1 Nostoc sp.
TGCTAGATACAATCCTTGCAAATGCACGTCAATGTGTTTTAAAAGTAAAAACAGAAACCGATCAACAGCTTCAGCATCTCCAGCGACTATTAAATGAACTTCAAAAAAATGAAAGCCAACAGCAAATATCCATTACTCAAGTTGAGGTAGAAAAAGCACAGCAAGACGCTAACTTGCAGCTTGGACAAGTTATAAATATTTTGCAAGAACTTAATCAACAAAATATTCCTGCTCAATTACGTATTTTAACTGAACAATATCTCGCAACACAATCAAAGATTTGGGAGCAGCCACAAGAATTTTCAAATCAAGTTCATTCTTGGGAAACTTCCATTAGTCAACTTGAAAACTTAATTTCATTATTAGAACCCTTTGCTGTGTTAGAGATGATAAAAAATTCTCTTCATGAGCATTTATCAAAGCTACAACAAGAAACTGAAACTTCTTTACAGCAGCTTCAAAAATTGCAAATTAGCCTACGCGAAATAGAACAAAAATTACAACCGCAGCCATCAGGAGATTTAATAGAAGAAAGAAGCTGGTGGTTGACAGAATGGCAAACAATGCCGGATAAATTCAAACCAGAAAAATTTGCTAATGACTTGTTTAATATAGAGTTATTACGTAGCATCAATATTAGCTTTGAATCTTGGCAACAGCAACTACAAAAAGATGAAGCTTATCTCAATAAATATCAGAATTTTGTACAAGATTGGATAGAAAAATTAAGACAGCCTAATGAACGCGATCGCGACGATTTAAGGCGTATATATTTAGATAATGCTAACGTCGTCGGTATCACCTGTGTTCAAGCTGCAAATAGAGGTTTTTCAGAAGAATTCAAATCTTTTGATGTCGTCATCATTGATGAGGTTAGTAAGTGTACTCCACCAGAGTTACTAATCCCAGCTTTGAAAGGCAAAAAGTTAGTAATGGTAGGCGATCATCGGCAATTACCACCAATGCTTGATACTAGCACTGTAGAAGAAGTTGCTCAAACAATGGGTAATACAAGAGATGAACTACAATTTTTAGAAGAATCGCTATTTAAAAGCCAGTTTGAATCTGCTGATGAAAGCATCAAACAAATGCTAACTACACAATATCGAATGCATCCATTTATTATGGGAGCAATCAATCAGTTTTATGACGGTAAACTAGAATCTGGTATTTTGGAACCTGACACAAAACGCGCACATCATTTAGCAGACGAAATTATCCAAGAATCTCAGCATCTTATCTGGGTAAAAACGCCTATCGAGAATCAGTTTTTAGAGCAACGAAACGGAACTTCTTACTTTAATACTCAAGAAATTGATGCGATTGAACGTCTGTGTCAGCAGTTCGAGACGACTTGGGCTTCTAAAGTTGCTAATGGTGAACCGAAAAAAGAAATTGCCGTAATTACATTTTATGGCGCTCAATTAAGAAAAATTGATGAACGCCTGCAATCTGAACTTTTCCCTTCATTAGAAATTCGTACTGGTACAGTAGACCGATTTCAAGGGATGGAAAGACCTGTTGTAATTGTTAGTATGGTTCGCAACAATAGCAAAGGAGATGTAGGATTTGCCAAGAAGCCAGAACGGGTAAATGTTGCATTTTCTCGCGCTCAAGAACTACTGATAATTGTAGGTTGTCATAATTTGTTTACCCATCAATCAGGTAAAGTCGGAAGTATGTATTCTGAAGTTTCAAATATTGTCAGTCTTCATGGAGGTTTCGTTGATGTTTCTCGAATCATTTGAAAAGTGATTTTGTTGTTAATTAAAGGCTTAGGTGAGAAAAAGTAATTTTTAAGCTCCTATAAAGAAGTTAAAATTAACAAACTGCCCTCCAAAACTGATTATTTCTCATTTAGAAACAGACTGGAGACTTTTATGACCCCAGCAGCGATCGCTACACCCACAAAAGAATCACCCCTTTTGTTTGAAGGACTGACTTGGAGAGAATTCAAAGC
>NZ_DASQZC010000096.1:0-1641 GCF_035638895.1 Nostoc sp.
GCTCAAACTAATCCCCAGTAATAATTCAATAAATGTATTTAGATTGAACAAAGAATTTAAATCCATAGTAAGACTCAAGTTATACTCCTGTGTTTTTTCCATCTTTGAGCTGAACGGAGTAACAACTCTAAGCTGTGATTCTAAGATAAGAAACTTGGCGAAAATATTTCATCTGACTATGTGTAGAATTCAGTGAAACTGTCACACAGACAGGCAATCCCGCCCAGAACTGAAGTTCAGGGCTGATAGCTGAAGTCCACTCAAATGGACTGAATTGATCATTTAGGGACTTCCAAGTAAAAAAAACATCCCAAAACTGACCCAAGAATTCTCTCTATTTCTTCTCTCTCTGTGTTCTCTGCGTCTCTGTGGTAGCCTGCGGCAAGCCGCTTCTCTACGAGACGGCCCGCGAATGCGTCTACGTTTATTTGGATAATTCATTTCTTGAAAATCCCTAAGTCCACTTGAGCGGACTTTAGCTATGAGACTCGGAATTCATTCCGAGGCGGGATAGAAACGCAGTGCGAGATTTTTTAATCGAGATAAAGATATGGCTGCGGCAAGACTTATGTCTCCACCGTAGCTGCAAGCGGGGAGGGAAGACAAAGCGCAGCTTTGGCGGAGTGGGGTTCTTCGAGTTTAATAAGCAATCAAGCTACATGATATGAGGACGCTTTTGCATAATGTCTGTTATCGCCAACCTTGAGAAATCAGGTCAAAATGTGCCAATAGTGAGTTTCAGCAAAACAGACTTTATTAAAAGATGCCGAAAATATCACAATCTTGGAAAATAATAAAGTAAGTCGAGTATCACAAGACTCACTTGATTTCCTTATTTATTCTAGGAAAATATGACTCATCCTTTCCTTGAACGCCTGCGTAGTCCAGATAGCCCAGTCCTCGTCTTCGACGGGGCGATGGGAACCAACTTACAAACCCAAAACCTGACTGCTGAAGACTTCGGCGGCCCACAGTATGAAGGTTGTAACGAATACTTAGTCCACACAAAACCCGAAGCTGTCGCTAAAGTTCACCGCGACTTTCTCGCTGCTGGTGCAGATGTAATTGAAACCGATACCTTTGGCAGTACGTCTCTGGTGCTGGCAGAATATGACTTGGCAGACCAAGCTTACTACCTCAGCAAGACAGCCGCAGAATTGGCGAAGTGTGTCGCTGCGGAATTTTCCACGCCAGAAAAACCCCGGTTTGTGGCAGGTTCCATCGGCCCCACAACGAAACTTCCTACCTTGGGACATATTGACTTTGACACCATGAAAGCTACTTTTGCTGAACAAGCAGAGGCGCTGTGGGATGGTGGTGTCGATTTATTTCTAGTGGAAACCTGCCAAGATGTGCTGCAAATTAAGGCGGCGCTGAATGGTATTGAAGAAGTCTTTGCCAAAAAAGGCGATCGCAGACCATTAATGGTTTCTGTGACAATGGAAAGCATGGGCACAATGTTGGTAGGTTCAGAAATCAGTGCTGTGCTGACAATTTTGCAACCTTACCCAATTGACATTCTCGGTCTAAACTGCGCCACTGGGCCAGACTTGATGAAACCACATATCAAGTATTTGGCAGAACATTCACCTTTCATCGTTTCCTGTATTCCCAACGCGGGTTTACCTGAGAACGTTGGCG
>NZ_DASQZC010000097.1:0-1700 GCF_035638895.1 Nostoc sp.
GGCGATTCAAAGAGTTTGGACAACTGAAGAAAAAGAGTTGATTGCAAATGATTTCAAACTACAAAATCACCTAAAACAATGGCTAAATAATTCCTTGAGTGATACTTGTTGGCATCCAGAAAACTATAGAATAGTCCGAGACTTAAGCGCCCCTTCAAGCTTCAGTCAACCCATGAATTTCTTTGAAGATATTCCTTTTTAAAACTTCTTGTGTACGTCTGGTACTTGATTACGAGACTGTTAGCGCTTCGCGTACTTTTTGTGAACATTAAAGATTTCGGAGAAATACAATGGATATTCAATCTACGCTCACCCAAGCTATTGAATTTATTGTGATGAGCTTTGTTGCTCTGACGATTTTCGATTTTATCGATGGGCTTTACGTTGTACCATTACCAGCTATTGCAGTTGCACAATTCAATTCCAGTTCCGAATCCGCAATAACAGCAACTCAATTTGAGCCACTATCTAACAGTGAACAACTAGAAGTCGAACCTCAACAAATCCCCTTTTTTACATCACAGTTTGAGGAAATTTCTGACCCCTGGACATTAGAATTAGAGTCTCACAAGAGTTCTACCGAAACTCAACTAGTTATACTCCAATTCCCTTCACTAAGACTGCTACCACCAGCAACAGGAGTACAACCGAAATCTAAAGCTAAAACCGCCAATAAATCTACTCCCCTCAAAGGCAAAACTACCAAAACTTCTAAGACTACTGCAAAAGCGACATCTACTAAGGCTCCACGAAAACCCGCAAGATCACGCAAGCAGTCGGCTTAAGTCAAAACAATTCAAAATTCAAAATTCAAAATTATCAAACCCCACGCATAAATGCGGGGGCTTGAAATAAGGATGCTGTGCTTTTTTATGTCCCCATTAATAAATTAAGGGGTTTGTAACCATTGCTCCAATTCAATTTTAAGTTCAAAGTTCAGAGAATTCAAAATTGAAAAATTATTTAATTAATTTTGAATTTTGAATTTTGAATTGATAATTTTGAATTGGAGCGAAGCGACGGTAACTTTGCTGGTTTTCGTGGAGCTTCGACACAGACACCTATTAAACCCGCATTTCTCACAAGCTTCAGGCGTTTGATAGAGCAGAGGAGCAGAGGGGCAGAGGGGAAAGAACTTAGTATTTGAACTTGAACTCTCCCACTAGCGAACCTGCTCCCCTGCACAAGCACAGGCTTTGAGAGGTGTGGTGAGAAATCCGAGTTAAAGGAGCGATAGCGTTTTCAGAATAGCGATCGCTTTTTTGTCATTTCAACGTGAGCATCCCACAGAAATCAACATCTTGCAATTAAGTCTACTTTGATTGCCGATCGCTGTACGAATCTTCCTGTGCAGTATCGGCTACGCCAAGTTTTTGTGAAATCAATACTCCATATATACAGTCATGGTTAATGCAATCCAAGGCTCACTGTTTGATGTGCAAACAGTTTTAGACTACGGGCAATCCATTGTCAGCGCCGGACATGAACTTGCCAAATTATTGATTAAGAATCAACCTTTAGCAAACAGAGTAATCCAATCGCAGATGAATCGTTACTTCAACGGAACTGCGGCACAGGGCAAGTGGCAGTGGAAAGATGCTTACGAAGCTGTTGAGATTGCATTAATTCTCTATCTGCGGCAACAAGGATTATCTGATAATCCCTTAGAAGAACTGCGACGGCTTGAGTTGCTCTGCCCC
>NZ_DASQZC010000098.1:0-1814 GCF_035638895.1 Nostoc sp.
CTAGAACACCGATTCAGTAATCAGGATGAAGTAGGAGACTGCTCAGTAGCGCGGGTAAAAATTTTGGCAAGGACATGAAGATTGTGAACAACGGCGGTACGGCGAAGATCAAAGAGATTTTTGCGAGAACCAACGTAACGAGCTTTATCTGTTTGCCAGCGACCAATATGAGATAAAGAATGCTCAACAGCAACGCGTTCTCGAAGTTTTGCACGACCAGTAGGGGTTAATTGACGTTGTTGTAGTTCCCGAAATAACGGCTCATCAGGATGAATCGCAACACTGCGTCCAGTTTTAGAAGTAGTACAAGCTTCCCTTAACGGACAAGTTGCACAAATATTTTTGGGGAACTGAACTTTGCCACCAACGTAAAAAGGTAAAGTGACCCCATTCGGGCAGGAAATAGTGTGATTGTCCCAATCAAGGATAAAAGCAGTTTTGGTAAACCTCTTGCCGTTTTTGACCTGCCAAGCTTTACAGTAAATAGTTAGTTCTTCATCTCGGTTTTGAACTAAGGAACTACTGAGGTAGGCACGGTCAATGTGTAACTCAACCAACTTGACTTTCTGAGATTCCAAATCGATAGCAATTGCATCACCAACAGATGCTTCAGGGATATTAGCTCTTGTGACTCCAACGGCTCGAACCAGTCCATTGTCTAAATCTCGTAAAATATGACGTTTGTAACCATCAAATCGCTGGCTTTTACTTTTACGCCCGTGCCTCATTTCATCATCTTCTATAGAAATGCGTCGTTCTTTGGCAACCCCAGAGAGTAGTTTTATTTCACCATGAGCATCTATTTCCACATCTTGGGCTTCAATCAACCTTGCAGTTGACAAGGCTGAACGAACTTGAGGGTGTTCGCTACTTTCTGGTTGTGTTTGCACAAAATTTTCACATCGCTCTAAAGCGTCCAGAACAATCCCCAAAGCTAAATTTTTCTGGTCTGGGTCATCCCAGTTCAAATCTAAAGCCGCTTTCAAGCTGGAACTGGCTACTATATCCACGCCAATATCACAAGCAACTTCCGCCAACTCCCTCCCCTGCTGACGAGCTATCACGCCAATCGCTTTTTTCAGCGCGTGACCCAACAAGTTATATGTGTCTTCAACTTTTGATGCTCCCCACAAAGGGCTAGAATCCAGTGCTGCTCGTAACTGTCTTGAACCAAAACCCTTGGTTTGCTCGGCTAATTCTACGGTTCTTTCAATCAGCCTACGGTCAAGTCCTTGGATAATCAGCGCACTGCGAAATCTCACCAAAGTAGCCTGCGAAAAAGGTGCCTTTTCGCAATCTATGCAATCGAGTACCAGTTGCCAACGTCTGTCCATAACTAATGCTTCAATTGCTTCTGCATCCGAAGCTCCTGTATATGCTTGCAAGATGGTTGCTAAGGCCAACTGTGCTGGTGGTACTGGTGGATGCCCTTTGGGAGAATCTGCATACAGCTTGCTCAGTTCTTGTTGAAATTCCTCATCAAATAATTGATGGCGATATTGCCGTAAGAACGTAAACAGTTTTGCTCGTTTAATCCGCTTGACGATACTTTGCTCTAATGCCGATAGTTCTATCGGCGGCTGCCATATCTGGGGTCGCATACGTAAATTTGCTGTTGGTCATGCACATTTATTACCTGACTTTACATCAATTTTGGTTATGTCTTTCCTTGAGACTTTATTAAATATCTCTCAAATCTTGCTTGTCACTGTAAGCCTTAGCTGGTAGGCATTTACTCTATTTTATTCTTCACTATTTACTTGACTTTCGGCTGATTTTTCTTTTGTTTACCGATTACTGAATCGGTGTTCTAG